>JBJKSV010000576.1:0-2937 GCA_046703605.1 Limisphaerales bacterium | reverse complement strand
GCCCGCGCAATTGCTCTTCCCAGAAGGCCAGTTTTTCCTTCATCTCCGCCCCACAGAGCACCTGGCGCTGCCAGGCTGCGTAATCCCCGTATTGAATCGGCAAATCGGAAAGAGGCGAGGCGGCGCCGGCCAAACCCGCGGCGTAAAGCGCGGCTAGTTCCCGCATAAAAAGATCAATCGACCAGGCGTCCGAGATGATATGATGCAAATGGAGCAAGAGCAGATGCTCCGTCTCTTTGACACGAAACAGGCTCACCCGTGCCAAGGGTCTGCGAGTGAGGTCAAAGGGGCGGCGGGCTTCCGCGGCGACCAGTTCCTGCGCTTTGGCTTCTGCGTCCGTGCGATGCCGCAAATCGGTCACCTCGAAGGCAAATGGACCGGGGGCAAGAACAATCTGAACCGGAACTCCATTCCGGGAACCAAAGATGGTCCGCAGTGTTTCATGACGGCGGCCGATTTCATCCAGGCTTCTTTGAAGCACATTGATGTTCAAGTGTCCGCTCAGGCGCCACGCCTCGGCGATGTTGTAGGCGCAGGTGTTGGGCGTCATCTGTTCGAAAAACCAGAGACCTTCCTGCTGAAAAGAGAGTGGCGTCACGCCAACCCCGTCTCCGGAGGAAGGCTCCCTATTTACAGGGATAGCGGGCCAGAAGAGATCTTCTCCCGGCTCTGTCCGCGCACACCTCGACGGGCAGGTTGTTGGAGGGCATGGGTCCGTGTGCATACTAACGCTAAACTGATAGTCCTGGTTCTGGTGACATCTAACAGCATCAACGTTAGAATGTTAATGAGCCAAGGGTAAATGGGTGAACCCCTATCGAAGGGAGGTGGAAAACCCCAAGCCCCGTTACGGCTTGGCTGCCAACTGGATAGCACGCCGTGTTTGGCGGGCAATGGGCGGGCGCATGGGCGCCACAGGCGCCCGGTCCAGCAACTCTGCCAAAGCGGAAATAGTGGGATGCTCAAAGAGGTCCTTGAGTGTGATACGCGCGCCAAACCGCCTGTTGATACGGACAAAGACACGCGTGGCCGAGAGCGAGTCGCCGCCCAGCTCAAAAAAGTCATCTTCCACACCTGCCTGCGCGACACCGAGCACCTCCTGCCAGATGTCCGCCAGTATCCGCTCGGTTTCACTGCGCGGCGCCAGATAATTGGGTGGTGGCACGGCGTTTGTGTCAGGCGCTGGCAGACCTCGCCGGTCGGCCTTGCCATTCGCGGTGCGCGGGAGGGCTCTGAGCGTAACAAAGTGCGCCGGGATCATGTAACCGGGGAGCTTCGCGCGGAGAAAGTCGCGCAGTTCCGCAAGAGAGATCTCGCCATTTCTGGGCACGACGTATGCCACGAGCCGTTGATCACCGCGGGCATCCATCGGCGCCGCAACCAAGGCGTCGGCAAGGCCGCTGTGCTCTCTCAAGGCCGTCTCGATTTCGCCCAACTCGATCCGGTGACCGCGTATTTTGACCTGGCAGTCAAGCCGCCCCAGCCACTCGATCGAACCATCAGGCTGATAGCGGGCGAGATCTCCGGTCCTGTAAAGGCGACTGCCGGCCTGCGGGCTGAACGAGTTGGGAATAAATCGTTCGGTGGTCAATTCCGGCTGATTCAGATAGCCGCGCGCCAAACCGTCGCCCCCAATGCACAACTCGCCCGCCACGCCCACCGGAACCGGTTGGAGCCATTTGTCCAGGATGAAAAGCTGCGTGTTGGCCAGCGGCCTGCCAATCGAGATCGGCGTGATCGGCGCCACCTGCCAGAGGGTGGACCAAATCGTGGTTTCTGTCGGCCCATAGACGTTCCATACTTGGTGCGCGCGAGCCAGCAACTGATCGGCCAAGTCCCGCGGCAGGGCCTCGCCCCCGCAAAGGATTTTGCTGAGCCGGGGTTGCTCTGCCCATCCGGATTCCAGGAGTAAACGCCAGGTGCTGGGGGTGGCCTGCATGACGGTTGCACCGGAGGAACGAATCAACGCTGCCAGCGCAACTCCATCCGCGGCGGTTTCGCGGGTGGCCAGCGTGACGCGTCCTCCGCTCAGCAGAGGCGCGAACAGCTCAAGCGCGGCGATGTCGAACGAAAGCGTCGTCACCGCCAGCAGGTTATCCTTTGACGTCAAGCGAACCTTTCGAGAAATGGAGGTCAGCACGTTCACAACGGCTCGATGGACCACTTGGACGGCTTTGGGCCGACCGGTCGAGCCGGAGGTAAAAATGACGTAGGCGAGATCAGATGCCTGGGGATTGGGCAGGTGGGGCGGCTGCGCCCAATCCGCGGCCGCCAGCGGACCGCACTCCTCCACGTAAACCGCCTGCGTCCCAGTGCATGGAATTTGGCCGGCCAACGTTCGCTGTGTAACGAGAAGCCGGACGCTCGCGCTTTCCAGCATGAACCTCAGCCGCTCTTTTGGATAGGCGGGGTCCAGAGGCACATATGCCGCGCCCGCCTTGAGAATTCCCAATAGCGCCGCCACCATGGCCGGAGACCGCTCCAGGCAGACTCCGACCAGGACACCCGGGCCGGCCTGCAATTCCAGCAATCGCCGCGCTACCTGGTCGGCCCGGCGATCAAGCTCGCCGTAAGTCAACGCCTCGTCTCCAAATACCACCGCTGGCGCCTCCGGCGTTTGCCTTGCGCGCGCTTCGAACAACTCGTGCAAGCAGCGGTCTCGATGGTAATCCTCGGCGGTTTGGTTCCATTCCACGAGCAATTGCTGGCGCTCGCTCTGCGGCAGCGGCGAAAGGGCCTCATAACGGGCGTCGGGATGGAAGGCGATTGCCTCGAGCACATTCAAGTAATAGCCGGTCATCTGCTCGATCTGTTCCCGGCACAACGCGTTTGCGTCATAATCAATGTGGAGATCCAACCGCGTCGAATCCGCATCGACAGAGAACGTCGTGTAGGTGGCCAGGTCGTTCGCTTCGAAGTAAGGTCCCTCTTCGAAGC
>JBJKSV010000575.1:0-12420 GCA_046703605.1 Limisphaerales bacterium | reverse complement strand
GGAATTCTTTAGGCCCAGTGTAGCACCATTCGCCTTTAAAGCCCTGCGCTCGTAGTGTTTGCCCCATGGCACCGAATACGTCTTCCGGCCGTCTGCAAAATGCCTCGTAGTCCACAGTCAGGCGGCGCCGCGTTTCAATCCGGTCCAACCCGGCCTCAATGCCGCGCTCGGTGAAATAGACCTGTCCCGCGACCTGTTCCCATGGGTCGCGATCCTTCAGGAAGCTGTACTCAGGCGGTTTTGTTGACCACCACCCCCGCAGGTCCCCAAAGTAATTCAGCCGCCCTTCCAAGATCGACTGCATGCAGTAGAAGGGATGGCGTCTAAGGTGGAGAAAGACCGCGTTGGGCAAAATCCCAGCCAGGTACGGCAGGTTGAATGTCAGGTGCATTGCTTTCAGAACCCATGGTTTGTCGAAGACAGTCTCAACGGCCGCCAATTCGGCCGCAAACTCCTCGCCCGCTCGAGGTGCGAAGGACGATTCCTCCAATCGCTCCAGGCCGGAAGAGGGGAAAAAGCGCCGCCAGAAGAACCAGAACTCATTTGGTTCGAGGGCGCCTTGGGTTTTGCCCATTTTTGAAGCGAATCGCGAACAGGCCTTTAGCAGAGGGATCTCGTCCTTGAAGCTGTAACGAGAGTCCGCCAGCAGTTGCTGGATCACAGCGCCGACGTAAGGCGCCCCGTAAAAGCGGGACAGCAGGTTGGTCGGATAGGTAAAGCAGCCCGTGCTCGCCAGCCACTGCATCATCAGAGTTGAACCGCAACGAGGCACGCTGATGAGAAACACGACCGGATGTTTGGGCTTTGAAAACCCAATAAGTGCGCGGGCCTCCGCTGGCGCCAGCAGGTCGTTAAGCTGCCGGAGCAGTCCCTCGAGTTGCCTATTGCCCTCGTGCTCTAATCTGCGCGCAAACTCCATAGTTATTTCAACAAGATCGGGCGTGTCTCTCGCCCTTCCTCCAGCCAGCTCGCGGGCCTGAAATCCAGCCCCGCCCTCAGTTGAGCGCCACCGCTCAGCGCAACTGCCAACCGTGTTTCGAACCGAAAAGCCTCGAACCGATATACACCGCGCGCCGCCAACCATTGTGGGCCGCAGCCAACAAGGGAACCCGCAGTCTTTGGCTGAGGTTCCCCGCCCACCAGCCCTTCTGGGCGTAGCCGAGCTCGCACAGGAGGTCCCCCGCAATCTGATCGAACCGGTATCGCTGCGCGGCTGTAAACTCTCTGCGCCACGTCCCCACCTTTCCCTCGCGATAATGCCCCTGAGGGGCCCGCACTCCAGGCGCAGCGGTCGGACGCAAACGCTTCAGCTTGTCAAATCGATGCGATTCCACGATCGACGTCACAAGACCCTGAGTTGCGGGCAGACCACAAAAGCGGAATACGGATTCCAGCGTGGATACGGGGGAGACTGAGAGGTCCTCGTAACGGACCTCCAAATATCGTTCCGCATACGCCTGGGCCTTTCGCGCCGCCAGCAGGTTCTGTTTCCAAGTAACGCCATAGTCCGGCAGCGATGCTCGCTCGAACCAGCCCATCTGCCGGCTCGCGGCCAACAGCGAGACGGCAACATCACGGCCATCGCGGATAACATGGATGAAACGCGCGTGCGGAATAAAGAAATTGATGTCCTCTACGAACTCGGAATAGCCAGGGTGCTTGTCCAAAATATGCGTTGCCGCCGGTTTGACGGCAAGCGCCTTTGCATAGACCCGCTCGAGGAACCCTTTCAGAAATTCATAGAACTCCTCCTGGCTCCAGAGCACCGGCAAACCCGTGTAGTGTTTGCCCTCTTCGGTCATCAGCGACTCTTGCCTCCACGACTCCAACCAAGGAGCGAGATACTTGTTGTACAAGCGCAACTCGGTCGTCGTGCAAACCGAGGGATGTGCCCCCATCATCAGCCGGAGCCACGTCGTGCCGCTGCGTGGCGACCCGACAATGAACAAAAAATCGCGGTCCAGGACTTTTGGTTTCGAGACCGTGTTTTGCATAGCTTTCATTCAACACAACACATCTTGTCTCGAAAGTCAAAGACAACGCGGCAGAACTTGGGGCGATCGGTGCGATCGAGGAGACTTATGAGCTTCGAAACGTGACAAGCAAATTCAGCATCGATTCTAATACTCCCCCAAAGTCGTCAATCGTTAAGAGCCGCGATCAGGATGCTTGCCCGGGCCTTATTTGTCTTCGCGGCAGACTACTTGGCATCTGGGCTCCTGTCCGGCGCCCGCGCTCGAAGGCCTCGCAACATCCGTCCTGGGCGCCTGAGGATCAATGAGCGAAAGATGCGCCACGGCCGGGTCTTGGTCCGAAACAGAAGCCTCCTGAAATAGGAGAGCGCCACTCGAGCGGCAGCCGCTTCCTCCCCCTGGGCGCAGTGCAAATCGATCATCTCCCGCAGCCACACCTCCACCCCAGCATCGAGGTGTCTGCTCTGCGCCGGTGTCAAGGAGGTCCGGATGTAGTCCGCCGCCTGCAAGCTCTCGGTCAGAACGCGCAGGCGAGGCTGCGTGGACCAAAACCCTCCGGCGTGTTTTCGATAGACCGCCATGACCTCGTCCAAATACCCAATCCAACCATGTTGGGCATTAAGAACGTGCAGGGGCCAGTCGCCTATTGGACTTTTGAAGAACCAGGAAGGAAAATCGCTGAACAGGCCGGCGCGAAAGGCCACCGAGCAGGTGTACAGAAAATTGCCCTTGAGCAGATCTTCGATCTCATACCGATCACGAGGACCGTCAGGGCGGAGCACGGGAGCATTTTGGGGATCCCGGTCGTCTCGAACCTGAACGCTATGGAAGCAGATGGCGCAATCACGATGGCCCTCAAGAAAATCGACCTGCTGTTGAAGCTTAAGGGGCGAGGTCCAGTAATCGTCTCCTTCCAGCAGCGCCACATATTCGCCACGAGCATTCCTGATGTTGTTCGCAAAATTCCACTGCCCCGTCGCCCGGCCATTCACATAGATGACGTCTTTCTTGTCATGAAGAAGCAGCCGGATGCGCTGCGGGTATCTTGTCTCGTAGCCTTTGACGATTCCCCTGGTGCCGTCGGTGGAATCATCCTCGCCGATGAGGAGTTCGAAATCGAACCGCGCTTGCTGCATCAGGACGCTCTCGATGGCCTGGCCGATAAAGGGTGCGTGATTGTAGGTCGTGAGCGAGACCGTGGCTTTCATGGGCGTATCGCCAGGTCTGTTAAGGATCCCTCGAGCATATCGCTTCGGGGCTTCGTTCGGGGCCTGCTCTCTTCGCTGGCACGACCGCAATGTCGTCAGTCTTGTTGAGCCAGGGGAACGGCTCGTCCACCACGGGCCGTCCAAGAAACGCGCACAGGTCCCGCATTGCGCCGGCAGTGGACACATCAAGGACGAGCAGGTCGCTCGTGCGATGGCGAAAGTACTCCAGCACCGAAGTGTTGTGCGACTCGTAGAGTCTTCGGAGCGTCTCTGGTTCGTACAACGGTTCATTGGCGGCGCCGAAGACTGCCCGGTAGAAATCCAGCGCGAAACCGCGGTAGCAGTGTTCGGCCGCTGCCAGGTCTTCGACGGTTGGCACGCGTCCGCCCCCGAACAGCTTGGAATGGAACCGCGTGATCGAGCGGCCCCAAAGCTCCGCGCTTTGGCGAACGGTGAGGATAAATTTGCTCCCAGGAAAGGCCTGGTCGAGCGCCTGATAAGTAAAGGGACAACTGAAAGGCACATCCTGGAATGCCTGAAAGAACCGGCAGAAACGGACCAACCTGGTGAAATCCCGGCGAGCATAATCGTTGATGAGCAACTCAGCCGGCCTCTCCGGCGCAACCGCAATTCCGAACCGCTCCAAGGCAGTCGTCAACGAGACGGTGCCGGTCTTGTTCAGCCCGACGCAGAAAATCTTCTGTCGTCCGTATGACCTCACAAGGCCGCGAGCCAAGGTCCCAAACATCGATCGCCTACGTCTCATCTGCGTGAGTCCAGGCGCAAGATGGTCGTTTTGGGTCGCAGATGCAAGTCTGGGGACAGATCTCGACATGCCTGCACCGCGTGCCATACAAACGCCGCCTCCTGGTATCGAGTTCGGGGGCTAATCCCCGCCCTGCTCCGAGAGAAAGGTGCTGTAGGTGGCCAGGACCTTGTCCCGATTCCTCTCTCCAACTTTGCGATTACCGACGTATATGCCCCACGGCTGCAAAGGCTTGCTCACCACCGACCCAGCCCCGACCACCGCCCCCTCCCCCATCTCGACCCCAGGCAGGACCACGGAATTGGCGCCCACCAGGCAAAACCGTCCCATCTTTATCGGAGCGCGTTTCACGTTCCGGTATCGCTCCGCAAGTGTAGGATTGCCGAAGCCGTGGTCGGTGAAATCCTCAGTCCCGGTCAAAATCCTGCAGCCCTGCGAAATCCCGGAGAAATCCTCCATCACAAATTCCTCTCCGCCGGTAATGGAGGTAAAGCACGCAATATGCACGTAGTTGCCGATCCGGACTGGCTTCTTGGCGTAGAAAAGGACAAAATCGTCGATCACGACATGACTGCCGAATTCAATGTGCTCCAGACCGATGATCTTCGTGTACTCGAATGTGGTGACTCCCGGAATGTTGTGCTTGTTCATACGCCAACCGGTTTTGCTCATCCCTCGCCTTTCTTACTAGAACCCTCAACTTGCACTATTTTGCACCAGCTTGCAGCTTCGTGCGAAGCGAAAAGTTTTGGGGCCAAGCCCTATCGCTTGTTATTATTCGACCCAACGAGATGATGTTGACCAGCCAGGATTCTAAAGCCGTCGCCATTCTGGGTATGCACCGGAGCGGGACCTCCGTGATTACGAGGGCATTCAACCTGTTGGGAACTTATCTTGGACAAGACTCAGACCTCATGCCCGCCACGCTGGACAACGCGGAGGGATACTGGGAGAGGCTCGACGTGTGCCACCTTCACGCGGAGATATTGGCCGCGCTGGGAACAACCTGGGACACTGCCGCGCCCCTGCCATGCGGATGGCAACACTCGGAGACGGCGCGACGGCATAGACGGGAAATCAAACGCCTGGTTGGCACTCACCTGGCACCCCACCGGCTTTGGGCCTGGAAGGATCCAAGATCCTGCCTGCTGATGCCGCTCTGGCGCGAGGCGCTTGAGGAGATGGGAATTAAGCTGGCTTGCGTGTTCGCTGTTCGCCATCCCTTGGAGGTGGCTCTCTCCTTGAGAAGGCGCGACGGTCTTCCGCTGGACAGGGCGCTGGGGATCTGGTTCAATTACAATCTGGCGGCGCTGGAGGCCATCGAAGGGCTGCCTACGGCCTTTCTAAGCTATGAGCGTTTCCTTGAGTCTTGGGAGAGCGAGTTGCGGCGGTGCGCGAGACCCATTGGGGTTCCGTGGCCTGGAGATGCGGGGCCCTTGCGCCAAGCGATGGAGACGTTCCTGCGTCCGGGCCTCAGACACAGCCGCTCCGGGCCTGGATCCCTCGCGAATAGCCCTCGTCCAGTGCAGGAGCTTTACGATCTGCTCGTGCGACTCGCTCAACCTGCGACTGTCCCTCAAACCCATCAACACCAGATCCTGCAAAGACTCGGCGCCGAGTTTCGTGGTTATGCCTCCTTCTTTCACCCGGGTTTGGGCCATTTTTCCGCTTATAAGAACGGTGCTGGCGATAGCCATCACGTGGCCTTTGTGGTTCGAGTCGTTGGCCACCCAGAGCATACTGCCGGTTGCCTGGATAGTCTCCATCGCGCTGGGGTGCCGGACAGGGCTATTGTGCTTGCTGACACGTCTCGCGCGAGGGCGGTGGAGACACTTGCTCGAGAGCGTCCCGAGCTAAGAGTCGTTTGCAATCCGAATAAGGAAACCCGTGCTGTCGCTTGGAACCACGGCCTTGGCGCCGCCGCGCCAGCCACCTGGACCTTTGTCGTAAACAATGACGTCGTTGTCGGCCACGATCTCCCTCGGGCTTTGATCGAATTCGCGGAGGAAGGACATTGGGACATTGCCAGCCCGGCCGTGATAGAGGGGGATCTTGACTACGATTTTGAAGCTACCGCGGCACAGTTTCTCCACAAAATGCGCTCGGTTTCCCGCCCCGGCGGGGCGACGGGAGTTTGTTTCGTGATTCATCGGCGAGTGATCGACCGTATCAGAGCTTTCGATCCTCACCCCGGGCTCGTTGGTTATGAAAACGAGGATCTCTTTCGTCGCGCCAGGAAGGCTGGCTTTCGCCTGGCGACCTCAGGCAGAGCCCTCGCGCATCATTTTTGCGCCTCGAACAACTCTATGAGAAATGGACGGGCCGATGCATCCGATGAGGGCAAGGCGCCGGAACGAGCCTGGCGGAGGAGAAAGCACGGGCGGATTCTCCTTTGTTACTTCTCCGAGCGTTTTCGCTGGAAGGTCCGGGGCGCCTCCTGGCGCCGGAAAGAGCGACGCCAATTCGGCTTAACCCTTCGCATGCGCCGAGGGAACGGAACCTGGCATTGGTTGTAGAGGTAATGCCAGCTTGTGCGGGGAGATTCGCCATGCCCACCATCATATAAAGGAAGAGCCTAACACAGCAACGAAGACCACCAAGATTGTATCGACGGCACATCCACCACATGCCATGGACTTGTTTATCGCGATCGCAGTAGTCAATCAGTTGAATTATACGCGCCAATGCCTCCAGAGTCTCGGACGCGCCGGCGTGTCCGACGGAAGCATTGTCATCGTTGATAACGCCTCAACCGACGGAACTCGTGAATTCCTGGCCCGCCAACCGGGACTGCGCGTCATCACAAACGAAACAAATCGAGGCTGCGGACCTGCCTGGAACCAGGGGGTTGAGGCCGGACAATGTGCCCGCTCTGAGTGGATCGTTATCCTCAATAATGATGTGATCGTCGCCCCCGGCTTTCGGGAGGGGTTGCTCGGTTTCGCCTCTCAATCCCGTTGCGACATAATCAGTCCAGGCATGATTGAAGGCACCCTGGATTACGATTTTGACAGTTTCGCCCTCGATTACCTGGCCAGGATGTCCCAGGCAGTTCGATGGGGAGTGGCCTCCGGCGTTTGTTTCATGGTGCATCGGAAGGTATTTGAGACAATCGGGGGCTTTGACGAACAACTCGGCCAGGCCGGTTATGAGGACGAAGACTTCTTCCGCAGAGCTCACAAGGCCGGGTTCCAATTGGCGATTACCGGACGAGCTTTCCTGCACCACTTCGCGTCCGTGACCCAGAAGAGTATCAAATCCACTCTGGGGGTCTCTGAGAGCGCCAGACTGGGAAACCGAGACTATTTTCGCCGAAAGCACGGGCTCCACTGGCTTCGGCGCCGTTTCGAGCGCCTGTTCGAGCAGGGCCGAGCCTCTTTCTGGAGCCGGACGGAGCAGCGCCGGTTCGGAGCGGCGCTGCACATGAGGCGTTAATATTGGGGTTTACTCCACAACCATCTGCGGCGCACAGGCCCTGACAAGCCGGGTCATTGCGAGCTTTGAGGTGAGTCCCCAACGGTTACTCGACATGCCAGACCCGCTGAGATACGCTCCAACGGTTGATCTCGCCGCGGAAGCAGAAATGTGGGCCTGAGACTCGATTGTGAAGGTCAGTGGCTTCACTTTTATTCGCAATGGATGCGCGCTGGGCTATCCCTTCGTTCCCTCCATTCGCTCCCTGCTGCCGCTATGCGACGAGATCATCGTCAATGTACCTCGTTCTACCGATGATACCTTGGCCCGAGTGAAGGCGATCAAGAACTCCAAAATCCGCATTATCGAATCCGAATGGGACGAGACCGGCCAAGTGGGCGGCCGCGCGCTATCGCACCATACCAACCTCGCGCTGGACCAATGTCAAGGCGACTGGTGCGTCTATATCCAGGGCGACGAAGCCCTGCATGAGAATTCCATTCCCGCCATGCACGCGGTCATGGAGCGCGAACTGCGCAATCCCGCCGTCCAGGGATTGCTGGTGGATTACACACATTTTTATGGCAGCTATTGGACCTGCGTCTATTCGTTCGGGTGGTATTACAAGGAGGTCCGCGTTGTGCGCCGCGACCCGGCTATCCGCTCCGTCGGCGACGCCCAAGGCTTTCGCACTCTGAGCGGTCAGAAACTGCGCGTGAAGAACTCAGGTGGGCGCTATTTTCATTACGGTTTTGCGCTTGAACCCAACCAAATGCGCGCCAAGAAGACAAACCTCGTCCGCCTTTACCAGAAGGAGACTCTTCCCGAGACTCCACCGGGCCGGACGAAAAACTTCTACGACGATGATCAAAAAGTGAAACCATTCAGCGGTTCTCATCCGGAGGTGATGCGCGACATTGTTGCCAATGCCCACTGGACTTATCATTCCCGCAGTCCCCTCATCCGGTTTCGGCGGGATTATTTCTGGGAAGACATCGCCCTGATTCTCAAACGCTGCACCGGCATTACCCTGGGCGTGCACAGGAACTATCGCCTGCTCAAATGACTCCCTTGCCCATTTCGGTTGTGATGATCTCGGCCGCGGAGGCCGGTCGCATCAGGCGAGCCCTGGAAAGCGTCGCTGGCTGGACCGCCGAGATCATCGTCCTCCTCAACGTGGACGTGTCCGATGGGACAGAGGAAATTGCGCGCCGTTACGGAGCGACCGTCTTCCGCGAACCCTGGAGAGGCTTCACGGCCCAGAAAAGCTCCGCCGCCGCCAAGGCCACCGCAGACTGGATCCTGGACCTGGACGCCGATGAAGAGGTTTCGCCAGAGCTCCAAGAGGAGATTCAAGACGCCTTTTCGGACTCGCGTGTCTTGGCAAAGTACAATGCCTTCAGTTACCCACGCCTCACCTGGTACTGTGGACGCTGGATTCGGCATGGCGACTGGTATCCGGACCGCCAGACCCGGCTCTGGCGACGCGGCCATGCGAACTGGGGAGGAATCGACCCGCACACCAAGCTGCTGGTCAGCGGGCGTGTCGGCAGACTCCATGGCGATTTGTATCATTACAGCTTTGAATCGATTAACCGGCACTTGCAAAAAATAGTGCCTTACAGCGATGAATTTGTACGACAACGTTCATCCGCACTCGGGCGAATTGGGCTGTTCTATCTCGTAGTCCACCCAAGCTGGCGCTTCTTTCGCGGTTATTGCCTCCGGCTCGGCTTCCTCGATGGCTGGCCCGGATACTACATTGCCTGGCTCAATGCCTTTTCCACCCTGACTCGATACGCAAAGGTGAAGGAGCGGCTCACGGCTGGCGATGGTCCGTTGTGAATGTCCTGGAATCCCTCCAAAATGATGATCCGTCAGCACCGCCGGTTCTACACATCGAGCGCCCACCCACTGTCATCGTGGTACAGCCATGATGCGCCCCAGGAGACTAGACCGCGTGGCTCAGCGGCGAAGCAGTTCGCCGACATCTACCGTAACATCGGGGAAAACCGCCACGCAGGCCGTGTCCTTACGGCCCAGAACCTGTCTCGAACCGTAACCGGTGAGATTCGGCTCGCGATAGACTTCAATCGTCTCCTCGACAAGATTGACCACCCAGACCTCCGGCACCCCCGCCCGGCCATAAGCCGGCAGCTTTTCCTGCCGGTCTCGCGCAAGCGAGGAGTCGGCCACCTCGATCAGCAAATAGATATCCTCCGGACGCGGATGACGAGACGTATAATCATCCGGAGACGGTTTGAGGAGCATCAGGTCCGGCTGCGGCTGGGAGTAATTATCAAGGCGGGCAGGGTCCTGGGCACCCACCATCCACCGGCCTTTGGAGAGACCCGCAAAGATTTGGATCAGGCGCTTTACCACGCCGCCGTGGAAAGGACCGATAGGGGACATATCAATGATTTGGCCGTCTAGCAGTTCCACGCGCGCGTCGGGGTCCAGAACGCCGGTCTCTGCCATCCGATAATATTCGCTCACCGTGAAGCGATGTCGCGTCTCAACCTGCATTAAAGCATGCTACCAAGGAATCGGATCCCCCACAATGGGTTTTCGCGGCCACTCCAGCGTTGCCACTGGGACGCAGAGCCGCCACCCTCAACTTCTTGATATGCAGCCGCTGCGCGTCCTTCATCTTAATTCCATGCTCAAAGGCGGAGGCACCGACGACCGCTCGGTGCGCATTGCCCATGCCCTGCATCGGCTGGGACATCATGTCTGGCTGGCTGGGCCGGGCGGGCGCGAGTTTTCCGGTGTAGCCGCCGATCTTGGCGTTCCTTTCCAGCCGATACCCGCCAATGGGCCTCTGAAGCTCCCGCTCATTGTTCACACGGCTCGACTTATTCGGCGGGAGCGCATCCAAATCCTCCATGCCCGCCACGGAAGAGATTACTGGCCGGCCATCCTGGCAACGCGGCTTTCCGGGGCGAGGCCCAAGATCGTCTTGAGCCGGCACTTAGCTAAAAGCCCGGGTTCCTGGGCCAGCCGGCGATTTCTCCTGGGCCAGTGCGATGCGATGGCAGCAGTCTCAGAGTTTGTGGCAAAGGTGTTGCGTGAGGGCCATGCCGACCCTGATTCCGACAACCCGGAACGCCACTGCCGTCCGCCGATGTCCGGCGACCATTCGAAAATCCGAGTGGTGTATGGGGGCTTTGACATGGAGCGGTTCAAACCAGGCCAGAGCGCTGCTCAACGCCAGGCCTGGGGCCTGGCCGAAAATGAATACGTATTTGCTGTCGTCGGGGGGTACGACTTTCCACGAGGAAAGGGCCAACCTGAATTCCTCAAGGCGGCGGCGCGGATTCATCCTCGGTTGCCTGAGGCGCGATTTCTTATCATTGGGAGGGGCAACATGCATGAAGAACTCCAGATCCAAATCGCGGAGATGGGCTTGAATGGGGTGGCTTGGCTCACGCCCTATTGCAGCGATATGCCGGCGGCGATGAACGCGATCGACTGCCTGGTCCTGCCGCAAGTCGGCACCGAGGCCCTGCCGGGAGTCGTTTGCGAGGCCCATGCCTGCGGCAAACCGGTCATTGCTTCGGACCTGGACGGCATTCCTGAGGCGTTTGCGGCTGGCGGCTGCGGCCAACTGGTCAAGCCGGGGTCTGCGGAGGACTTGGCGGAAGCCATGGCCCTGAGGGCGCGCAAACCTCCGCTTGAAATGGCGGAGCGATGGAAACTGCACGCGCGGGTGGCGGAACGCTTTTCTCTCGAACGGGCCGCCCACGAGCTGGCGGAGCTGTACCGGACTCTGCTGTTTTCGGCCCCCCTCCAACCCGTGGAAAGGACTTGAACGCCGCCGGTCCAGCCCGTATCCTCATCCAGGATATGACGCGACAAGTACTGAGAAAGGCCCTGGAGCGAAAGCCATTTCGCCGGTTCTCTGTCCGACTGACCGATGGGGAATTGGTGCGCATCAAAAGCGATCACAGCGCTGCAGTCCACCCGAAAGGTGAAACGATGGTCATCTTCGAAGACGACGGGAGTTATCGAATCCTTGATATCGCGCTGATCACCGAATTGCAGGCGGCTTAGCGTTCGCCCAGCGTTTGCTCGCGGACGAAAGCCGCATGTTCGGGGCTGTCCAAACCACGTCGCAGGGCCATCAACACCGCCCGCATATCCCCGCCCAAGAGCGCCTTGGTGTCCAACCAGAGGCCTGGAAAGACGCGGCTCTTGAGCAGCCCATCCGAGCTTGGCGCGTTCTCCAGGTAGTCTCCTTCCTTTAACTCCCACCAGACCAGCCGCCGCTCGCTCGTTATCCAAGCCACGTATTCCCGGACGCCGTTCCGCCGGTAAACGTCCCTTTTCTGATGCAAATCATAGGAGCGGGAGCTGGCGACAATCTCCACCACCAACTCCGGCGCCCCCTCGATATAATCATCCTTGGAGATGCGCGCCTGAGCCTGGCGCGGCGGGAGTTTGACGAGCGCCAGGTCCGGCTGAGCTTCATTATCCAGATCGAGTCGAATCGTTGAATTGTCAAAACACTTCACGGCCGGGGTCTCGGATACATAAACAAACAACCAGCCGCCAAGCGCGTTATGGGGCTCGGCATGGCTTTCGGCTCGGACGGGTGAGGGCATATAGACGGTTCCTTCAATGAGTTCGGCCTTCTTGACATAGGGCATCTGTTCATAGCGCCGTTCAAATTCTGCGCGCGAGACTCGGTCGCCCATCTCCAGCGGAGTTTCGGCATTCTTGGACACCGGCGCCTCCGGGTGCTCAGTGACTGCGACGAGTGTTGCCATAAACTCACCTTACAACTTTATGGACCGAACACAAGGTCCACTCGGCTAACCTCAGCGCAACTGCTCTGGTGGTGATAGGAGCGCGGACGCCCTCGTCCGCGACTGCGGCTTGCTCGAGATGCGGACCAGGGCGTCCGCGCTCCTATCGCATGCGTCGGGCGGCTTGACCCGAGCAGTTACACCTCGCCGCGGTTTGGGGGTGGGTACTCTCCGGGGCTTCGCGGGGGGGGTACCGGGTTTTTGTCGCCTCCCAATTTACCGCCTCGTGGCCTCTAAGCTCTAGCTGCCCG
>JBJKSV010000574.1:0-3723 GCA_046703605.1 Limisphaerales bacterium | reverse complement strand
CAAGGGCCTGCGCTCGCTCTTGGATGCCAAAATTGAGCGCGTGGCCAGGCGCAGCGCCAAGGGCGAGAAGATCCCGGTCGAATAGCGGATTCGGAGGCGACCGGTAGAAATTTTGAGCGCTGCCGACAGATAGGGCGACACCGCCCTCGGCCTGGTCGGTCGTTGCGTAACTCACGCCCGCCCGACCAGCAGGTCAAGCGCGCCTACTTTGAGCGGCGCGAGCCCAGGCCGGCGTTCAGGAGGCTGGACGAAAGCGGCAAGACTAGCGGCGGCGCCGATAGCACCCGAAGCATCTCCGAGGACCGCCCAGACGAGGACAACCGCCAAAACCGAAACGGCTGCCAGTGGACGCCCTCCGTACACCAAAATGGCAGGCGAGTAGAGCACCAGCCGCACCAGCCGGGCACGATTACGTGGCGAGGCTGGCCTCTGCCAATCGATAATTCTGGAGAAACTCTGTCCTGGACTCCTCCACCATTCGTCTCTAAAGTCGCAAGTGATATGCGCCATCGCACCAGCCGCTATGTTTCCAGATTGGTCCTTCTCGTTTGTGTCCTCTCTCTCCCATCGGCATGGGCCGAGGATGGCTTTATCTCCTTGTTCGACGGGAAGGATTTGAGCGGGTGGGTGCCCGTGGGAACACCGGACGCGTTCAAGGTCGAGCATGGAGCGATCCTCTCCACCGGGGCATCGCCTTACCCCTCCTGGCTTCGGACCGAAAGGCCCTACGAGAATTTCGTCCTGCGCCTGGAGTATCAGACGCTCGGGTGGTATGAAGGCGGGATTCTGATTCACGCCCCGGTGCATGGGCCGGCGTCCAAACTCGGATTCCAGATTCACTTGCGGCACGATCGCCTCGATTACGGGGCTCGTTCGCCGGGCGCGATTTACGATGTGGCCGCCCCCAGATCTCTCGCGAACTTCGGCTCCGGGAAATGGAACCGCTGTGAGATCGTCTGCGATTGGCCACATCTTCAGGTGACGCTAAACGGTGTCAAGATTCAGGACTTGGACATGGCAACCAATCCCTTGCTCGGCCATCGTCTCAGAAATGGTTGTATCGGCCTGGAGAACATTGGCTGCCGCGCTTACTTCAGAAACATTGAAATCAAACCGCTTCCAGGAGGGGAACAGTGGACGCCCTTGTTCTCAAACGGCCTTGATAGCCTGCGTTTCCTTGGCGATTCCCATTGGAAAGTTGAAAACGACACCCTCATTGGCGACGGCCAAACCGGATACGCCTTGACCAAGGCAGCGTTCAAAGGCCCCTACGAGCTCCAGGTCTGGGTCAAGACCTGCCTCAACGGCAATGGCGGCGTTACTTTCAATGGCCGGGGCCAGAACGTCGGAACCGAGGTGCAATGCTTCAATTGCCCGGACAGCACCAATCCCACCGGCAGCCTGTATGATATTGCGCCCGCCGACCGCCTCGCCAGCCAGGATGGCCATTGGTTTCTGCTCCAGATCTTTGTCGATGGGCCGCATGCCATTGTTATGGTCAATGGCGAAAAGGTCAGCGAAACCGATCAGTTGAAACCGCCCTACGGGGGAGCTATCGGTTTCCAACAACACACACCCGGGGGTCACATCGAGTATCGCGGGGCGCGGATCAGGCGGGAGTAAGGCTCTCCTTAAGGTTCTTATTGAGTCGGCGGGCCCTGAATCGTAGTGATCGAGCACGCCGCCGGCCCCAAATACTGCTTTGCGACGCGCCTGACCTCTTGGGCGCTTAACCGCGAAAGTCTTTTGGCTAAAATCGCCTTGCCGGCCCCGTATCGGAATTCATTCATTCCCCACTGCAACCCGATATTCGCCTGCACCATCGCCAAGTCTGTACCGGGCGGCAATTGGGCTTTCAAGCCATCCATATCCGGTATGCCCGTCAGCGATTGCGCCAGTTGTCGGCTCAACATCGGCGTTATGGATAAGTCCGCTTCAGTAGAACTCAGTCCCCGAACCTCGGCCTCGAGTTTCTGCTCGACCACATGGAACAGAATGCCAGGACGCAGAGAGGCTGAGACGTAAAAGAAATTGCCTTCCGGCGTCTTCAAGTCAGCGCCGGCAAAGGTCATGCCGGTTAGGCGTTTCAGTTCCGGGTCCGAAAAGAATCGCATGTTGAGCCATTGGCTGGCCGTCAAAAGAGGGGCGAAATCTTCGGCCGTGGTGGCCGGGATGGGCCACGTCATGATGAGATGACGGGCGTTGAGGTCCCACGTGATCTCACGATTTCCCGGATGCAGCTTGACGGGCGGAAAGGGCTTGGCACTCGATTTGATCGCCCCAAGTTGCCCGCGGGCAGCCAACAGGACCCGTGACGGCGCCACACCGCCTACGACACAGACCACTACGTTGCTCAACACCGCCAGGTGGTCGTCTCGATAGGCTTGGATCTGGCTCAACGACGCTCGGTCAATGTCTCCCAGCAACGCGACGTTGGTTTGGCCATAGCGCATCCCCTGCGCCCAGGCCGCTATGGCGAATTTATGGGTGGCACGGTGGCTTGCGGCAAAACCGCATTCTGACTTTACCCTGGGTTTCTCTGTTTTCCGGCTGGCTTCAGTGAAGGGGACGCCCTCCAGCCAGCGCCGTTGTTCCGAGAGACCCGTCTCCCAGTTGCTCACGTTTCCGTAGAAGTCCAGCCGCAAGTGATCGGGAAGGGTCTCTCCGTTAGCCGTCAAAAAGCCCTCAGGCACGGTGGAGCGAATGACCAGATGCTCGACCATGTGCGACCACTGCGCCTGTCCGGAACCATCGTCCGCCAGGCCCAACGGACAAAAGGTGAAGATGGAAACGTTCGTGCTTCCCGGAAAAAACACCGCAGTGACGCGAATGCCATTGGACAGTGTCGCTGCTTGCGGCGTTGTTCCGGAGCTGGAGTACGCGGCAAAAAGCAGGCTTGAGGCCGTAATGGCCGCCAAATGCAGACTCAATAATGCTTGCGTCACTGGAATCCTCCGATCGGGACCTCGGCCACGGTCTGTGGAGGCACGTTGGCCTGATTACTATTATCCATCAAGCGCGCGAGTTTCCATGGACCCCCGGGCTGACGCTTCACGATAAACATCGATTTTCCGGTGCTCTTGAGCGGCTTGCCGCCGGCCTTGGGCGTAGCAGTCAGCATATATGTGGACCAGAAGTAACCCCAGTCTCCGGAGACCTCGACCTCGTTCAAAGTGCTCTCGCCGGTGATCTCGAATTCGCTCAGCACGGGCTGGTAAAGGGACCGAATGGCGTCTTTTCCAGTCACGGCCGGCTGGTCCTGAGGCATTAGCACGGGTTCATCGCCGTAAAGGGAAAGGAGCGCCTCCACATCACCCGCCAGCCAACCAGCACACCAATCCGCCGCCAGTTGCCGGACCGCCTGGATATTTTCGCTCTCTGCGTTCATGACAGTTCACCTCCATGTCAGATCCGCGCGTTCACCACAAGATGGCCCACTACGATGACCAACACTACCAGGACCCTGTGCATGAACAGCGAATTGTCAAGCCGTCAATAAAACGGTTGAACGTTGGATGGGGTAAGGACAGTTGGCCCACGCCAACAATAGAGGCTGCCCAACAATCCACTTCGAAGCAGCAGTCAAAAATCCGACATTTAAGGGTTTTTGTACTTGAAATCTGATTGCATAAGTGATAAACGCAAACTGGAGGTTTAAATAGGGTATCGCATCAAGTGAATTCAAACTCAACTGCAGGGCAGGGCTCCTGCAACAAGGCTTAT
>JBJKSV010000573.1:0-3381 GCA_046703605.1 Limisphaerales bacterium | reverse complement strand
GTGGCGTCTCAACTTCTCGCGCGTCGAATGGCGGATCACCACCGACGGCGGCGTTTACAAAAAGGTCCCCAATCCACCGGAAGACAACTGGGTCTGGTCGCCCCAAGGCGTGGTGGACATGCACCGTCCCGAGATGTGGGCGCTGGTACAATTCACCCGCCGGCCTGCGGACGAAAGCGTCTCTGTCACCCCGATTCCCGGCAAACCCGCCCGCGATCTCGCCCTCGGAGTCTATTACGCGCAACGCGATTTTCGGAAGACGCACGGCCACTGGGCCAACACCCTGGCCGAACTGGATCTCGACACCGGTGCGCTTCCGCCCGGCGTCGAACCGCCGAGCATCAACCCGACCATCGACGGGTATGTCTGCTCTGTGGCATTTGAGGACGACGGCGATCGGCATGTCTGGCGGATTCGCCAGGACCGGCTCCTGACCCTCGATCAACCCATTCCTGACGAAACTGAGAAATTCATTGCCGCGGCCGAGAAACAATTCGGCAATCGTGGCCGGCGCGCCGCTTATTTCCTCGTGGACAACATGCCTGCCACCGACCGCGCCACCCTGAGTGCCGATTTTCTCATGCAGGACCTTTCGCTGGCGCTCGAAGCGCGCACCAATTTCCCTTGGGCACGGCGCGTGCCGGAGCGGATTTACTTCAATGACGTGCTCCCGTATGCCTCGCTCGACGAACCGCGCGACCCCTGGCGCGAGCAGTTTTACCACATGGGCGCCGCCATCGTGAAGGGCTGCAAAACCGCGACCGAAGCCGCCCAGGCCCTGAACCGCGAACTCTTTAACGAGATCAATGTCCACTACAACACTGGCCGCAAGCGCACCAATCAGAGCCCCAAAGAGTCGATGGGACAACACAAAGCCACCTGCACCGGTCTCTCCATCGTCCTGGTCGATGCCTGCCGCGCCGTCGGAGTTCCAGCGCGGATCACCGGCGTTCCCGAATGGGCCCAAAAGGAGGGAAACCATACCTGGGTCGAGATTTGGGACGGCCACTGGATCTTTACCGGCGCGGACGAATACAGTAAGGACGGCCTGGACCGCGCCTGGTTTAACTCCGACGCTGCCCTGACCGCCCGCAGTCCGAACCCGCTCCATCAAATCTATGCCACCAGTTGGCGCCGCACCGGCCAGTATTTTCCGATGGCCTGGGACCTCCGCTCACGGGCTGTGCCGGGAATCAATGTGTCCGCCCGGTATGCCGCGCTCCAACCCAACCCACAACCGTCGGCGACAGTGGTGTATGTCCGCCTGCGGGAAAAGGAAGACGGCGCGCGGCTTGTGGCCACAGTCCAGATGCGCGCGGCCAATGATCGGCTCCTGGCCAACCACCATACCCGCGCCGGAACCGCTGACATGAACGACATGCCCAATTTCACCCTCCCCGAAAATGCCAAGAGCGTCACCTTCCGCTTTCTGCGCGACGGCCAGGCACGCGAGAAAACCCTCTCCTGCGCCGCCTGCATGACGACCCACACCCTCGATTTTGTCTGGAGCGATCTCACCCCCGTCCCGCCGGCCTTGCTCAAAGGCGAGGCCTGGTTCGCTGAACCCGCGGAAGACCGGGGCGCCGCGCCGGACTTCACCTTCAGCCTCCATGACGCCCCTCGCATCGTGGCGCTCGCCTGGGACGACCTCGCCAAGTCCAGGGCGGCATCCGCAAACGCCGAACTCTCCGCCAAGCGAATCGTCATCGGCGACAAGACCCTCAAGTGGATGGAAAAGGACTTTGGCGACGCCCCCGACGGCAAACACAGCCTCTGGATTACGCTGCACGGCGGCGGCCAAGGCACCGAGGCCATGAACGACGCGAACTGGCGCGGCTATTTCGGACGCTACCAGTTCCCTCCAGGCAGCATCAATGCCGCCCCGCGCGCCCCCGCCAATACCTGGGACATGTGGCACGTCCCTTGGGTGGATGGCCTCCTGGACCGCCTCATCTCCGACATGGTCCTGGAGCGTGGAGTGGACCCGAACCGGGTTTATCTGATCGGCTACTCGGCCGGCGGCGACGGTGTCTATCAATTGGCGCCCCGCATGGCCGACCGCTTTGCCGCCGCCGCCATGTGCGCGGGTCACCCGAACGAAACCACCCCCGATGGCCTCCGCAACCTGCCGTTCTTCCTCTACATGGGCGGCGAGGATTCCGCTTACAACCGCAACGTCGTCGTCCGCCAGTTCAGCGCCAAAATGGACGAATTGCAAGAGGCGGACCCGTCCGGCTACCCGCATCGCTTGACCGTTTTCCCGGGCCTGCACCACGACATGCAGGGCCGGGAAGCCGAGATGATCCCGCGCATGTCACCCCTCTCGCGCGTGGCTTGGCCCAAGCGCGTCGTTTGGAAACAGGATAACGTGACCCACACCCGCTTTTATTGGCTGGAACGGCCGGCGGACGCGGTGAAGCCCTACGAAATCTACGCCGCGCATGTCGATGGCCAGACCATCACCATCGAAACCCCCTCTACGGGCAGCCTGACCTTGCGCCTCTCAGACAAGCTGCTGGACCTCAACCAACCTATCCGCGTTCTGGCGGACGGGAAGACGCTCTTTGACGGGAAAGTCCCATGTTCATTTCCCGCCGTCGTGCAGTCACTCCACGAACGTGAAGACCGGGATACCGTCGCCCTCGCGCTCCTGCCGATTACTTGGTGAACGCCCTTCCATGCTTATGAATATCGGAGGACTGATGTGTGTGGGTATCTGTTGGCTGGGAGTTAACGCTCGGGCCGCATGGCGACCGCCCCCTGATTTGGTTCAGTTCTTCACTTGCAGGTCCTCGATGGACGAAGCTGCGCAGTCCTCTGGCAGGTCAATTTCCTCCGCGTTGAAGACCGGAACGTCATGCAGGACGCGGTTCCCACGTAAGCGCACGTCCACTCTCTGAAATCCCATGCCCGACTCGGGTTGACGAACCAAATAATCTACCCACTTCTTGGCAAGCTTGACGGTCATAGGCTATCTCGCGGGAATCATTGAGGGGCCCGTCACCGTGTTCGCTGCGGTACCGTCACAAAACAACACTTCCACACCCCCGCCCGCTTGCCCAAAGTTGGGCTGGACGATGCCGCGCTGAATGGAGGTGTCGCGCAATGGCTTCACAGTGAAAACATATACCGCAGGTTTGGGATTTGGCAAAGCGTAGCGTGCGACCGCATCGAGCCCAGTTCTTACGTGCGCTGCGTCGGCTTTTGTCGTTGCGAAAGTTCCGGGCAGCAACCCGTGAGTGGCGGTGATCCTTCGGTCATTCTTAAACGCGGTGAACCGCTTGAAAACTTCCCCCACCGCGGCCCTCTCTCGCGGCGCCTCAGTTGCACCCTCAGCCTTCTTCCCGTACGATATGATTTTCTCATGAAGTTGAGCAGCAC
>JBJKSV010000572.1:0-7200 GCA_046703605.1 Limisphaerales bacterium | reverse complement strand
GCCTTCTGGAGCTTGGCTTCCGCCTCGTCGAGTTTGCCCATTTCGTAGAGCACCCTGCCGTCCTGGACCAGAATAGAGGTATCGACGTGCTGCTCGTGGATTTTCGGGATCTGGCTGGTGACCTCCTCGCTCGGCATGAGGGGGCGGCGCTTCTCGAGAAGCGCGTTGATATGCTGGGCATAGGCAACCGCATCGGTATTGGAGGGAGAGACACGCAGGGCGTCATCCACCTGCTTCTTGGCATCGCGCAAGGCGCCGGCCCGCTCCGCGCGCCTGGCCAATTCGAGCCGGACGGCGACCAAGCCGCTCCTCACGGCCGGCACCTCGGAGCCGGCGTAGGAGCCGATGCTCTGGATGAGGCTCCAGCAATTGTCATAGAGGGCGGCCGCGGTGGCGAGCTGCCCCCGTTGCTGGGCATCCTGGGCTGAAGCGAGTGTTTGGCGGAGGGTGATGACGTCCGCCTCGCGATGAACGGCCTCATTCACGGCGGTTTGCTGCGCTCCGGCGACCTGGGCCGCGGCACGGACCGGACAGACGAGTACTAGCACTAGGGAAACCCCTAGAGAGAGGGTGACTGCTTTGATCATGGGTTCGATTGCGTTCTTCAGGCACGGGTGGCCAGAGCCACCCCTGCCCTAGGATTGTGCAGGATTACGCTTAATTGTCCATTTTTTCTGGTTCGACTTGGCGGACAAGACAACTTCGTTCTTGTTCACGGCAACGACCGTGTACTTTTCGCCGTTTAAAGTGATGACATCGTCCACCCGCTGATCGCGCCAGTGCGTCCCCTCGGGGGCGTAATCGAGGTCGGCCATGTAGCCGGCGATACGCGAGAAGGAGCGATTGGTGGAAATATTGGCCAGGGCGCCGTCGTCCAATTGCAACACAACATTGGTGGGATTGTTGGCTGCCCCCTGCACGTTAATCAAGCTAAAAGTGTCGTCTTTGTAGCCGACAGGACAGTAGATCGTGCGGCGAACGCGCTCTCGGGGGTTGGTGGCGGCCTCGTTCTGGACGCCAATCACGTATTTGATGTCGCTCTCGGCGGTAAAGACCGAATCGAGTGAAATATGAAGGTAGAGAGGGGTGATCTTGGAGATCGTCACCGCCCGCGGGCCTATGTGTGAATCGTCGAGGGGGATGAGCTGGCCCTCGGCGGTTTTTTGCCACGGCATCGGGTTGAACAGCCGCTCCGGCGCCGAGAAATCAACGCGAACCGGCGCGCTGACGCGTTGGAGGGCCGATTCCGGCAGGGAGAGGTCGAGGTTGGAGAGCGGCTTGACTATCGGGTGGGTCAGCGTGATACGCAGGTCCTCCAATCGCTGCTTCTCGGCACTAATCTTGAATGGGAGGAACGCCACCGCCACCGCCAAGCCGACCAAAACGGCGCCGAGGAGGACCTTTTCGTAGTGTTTTTTGAGCAAATCCATGATGTTGCGCTACTGGCTGGGAAGGCTAGACCGGAGAGAGGCTCGGGAACGCGAGCGGCCGGGCTGGTTGGATTCTGTGGGCTGAAGTCTGGGGACGGCGATGGCAAGTGTGATCTTCAATTGCTTCTCATCCAGGACGGTCTTGAGTGTGGTATGGCTGGCGGCACTTGCGCTGGAGGCGTGAGTGGGCGCCACCCACCTCACGGGCGGGGGCGGTGCGCCGACTGGTGCGCCATAGGGGTTGCCACCGCCATAACGATTACCATAACGGCTGCCGTAGCGGCCTCCCATCCCTCCCGCAGCCATGCCGTAACGCTGGGCAAACCGGTTCTCAGGGGTTGCCGCCGCTCCGCCATAACGGTTTGCAAAATTATAGGGGACTGCGGCCGCCCCGGCGTAGGGCGTCGGGAATGCCTGCTGAAGCTGCTGCTCGGTTGAGAGGGGCGCCGGCTCGACATTGATGGCCTTGACAATCAGGCCGTGCGGGGAGCTGGCAAACGCGCCAAGAACCGAGGCCAACTCGGAGCTGAAACAACGGAAGGAGACCTCGTACGGGGTCAGGATGGCGAGGTCGTTGGTTTCAGCCTTCCTGTCCGTGTAATCGGTTTGGGGACCGCTGTTGTCGTCTGTCGAGACACGCTGGCGGCGGATGCCGTCGAGGTGATTGATCTGGGCCCCAATCAGGATATCGGCGATGGCTTTGACATCCCCGAGTTGATAGGCCAGGGTGGCCAGGCTGTTCGAGGCAAAGGTCACCCTCGAATACTGGGCCTCGAAGGAGAAATGGTAATTCTTGGGCAGAATGACATTGGCATTGGTGGCGCTCTTCTGGAGCTCGGCCACGGTTTGGCTCAACGCGGCGGAGAAATCGCTGTCGGTCACCGGGTCGTTGTTGGGAATGGGGGCGACCGGCTCGAACTTGGCGCGGACCTGGTCGATGACCTTGAGCAGTTGCTGGCGTTGTTGCTTGGCAATGGAGATGTTGTCGATCTTGCCGTAGCCCGGATGAGGCCGCTGCTGGTTGAGGCCGGCCAGGGTGGTGTAGTCGCTTTCGAGCTGGCTCCAGACATTATTGTTGAGCTCCCACTTGGAGTACAGGAACCACCCGGCGACGCCCATGAGGGCTAAGGCGACCACGCCGCCGATGAGGAAATATAGGTTGCGCTTAATCCAATCCATGTGACATTCGCGTCTAGAGCTTGAGGGGGTGCTTGAGCTTCAGGTTGGCGCCAAAGGTAAAGGTGCCGGGGTCCTCAGAGCTGTTGATATCCGTAGGGGTGCCAATCGTGCCCAGGAGGTGGGTCGCCGTGGGGTCCGAATCGAAGAGCGGACAGGCCAGAATGCGATTCATGACGGCGTAGGCGATTTGCTGGTCGGCGCCGGGCCCTGGGAGGCTGACGGCGCGGAAAGTAATGCTGATGGTCGCCACTTGGTTGGTGTTGCTGGTGGCGGCGGTGGTATTGGCGGGGGCGACATCCGAGCTGCTTCCGCCCGAACTGGCAGGCGTAGCCGTCTTGCCGACCAGCCCATAACGGCGGAGGAACTTCAGCCGCATCTCCTGGCTCATGCCAACGTAGCCCGACTGCTGTGAGGGGGAACTGCTCTCGGTGGCGACTTCCTCAGCGCCGGAGCTCGGAGTCATGGTGGTCATCTTCTCGATCCAGATGGCGGTGTCGCCCCCGGCAGGGCTGGCCTTAATGCCATTCTGGGCGTCAATGAGGATGGTGCGCATTTGGGTGAGCACGTCCGGCCAGAAGAACCGCTGTCCGAGCCAATCGACGTATTGATCGAGATTCCTTTGGGTCCGCTGCAAATTGCTGTAGGCGGTGCTGAATTCCGCCTGTGCCTGCTGCATGGGGACAAGCTCCTCCTCGATTTTTGCCTTCTGCTCTTGCTTGACCGTGGCGAGCTGGCCGAAGAGCATACCCATTGCCGCCAAGACCAGCACCAGTGTGAAAACCGTGGCAATGAAGTACGGCTTCTTCTGGTTGAAGGTTTGCCACCGGAGGGTGCTCGCGGGCATGAGGTTGAGCTCGACCGGGCAGTGGGCCAGGTTGCGCAGGCCCAGGCCCACGACCTCGCCGAGGGAGTGCGCCACGCGCGCTAGTTCTTCCAGGTTGATCGAGGGGTCAATCTGGATATTGCGCAGCGGGTTGAAGTACTCGACCGGGACGTTGAGCTTTTCGGCAAAGAACTGGGCCGTGTAAGGCATCACGGAGGCGCCGCCCGAGAGATAGAGCCGCACCGGGGCCGACCCGCCCTGCTGGCCGCGATAGAACTGCATGGTCTGGTTGACCTGGATGTGCAGCCGCGTCATAAACTGGCGCGCTATCTTGGAGATGGCGGCTTGATGGGGGTTTTCCGGCTCCTCGTAAGCGCCGCCCAGGCTCACAAAGCCTTCGTCGATTTTGAGCTTCTCGGCCTGGGCGAACTTGAGCTTGGCCTCGTGAGAAAAGTCTTGAGTAATGGAATTGGCGCCCAAGTTGATGCTTCGCGAGAAGACCTTGCCCTTCTCGAAGAAGAGGAGGTTGCTGGTCTTGGCGCCGATATCCAGAAGCATCGTACACTCTTCGACGTCGCCGTAGTTGTAGCGAAAGGCATTGCACAATGCCGCCGGCGAAACATCAGTCAGTTGGAGGTGCAGGCCCGATGATTCGGTCGTCCGATAGAGGCCCTCGACGATGTCGGCCTTAATCGCGACGAGCAACACCTCCAATTCCCCGCTCTGGGTAGTGCCGAGGATCTGGTAATCCCAAACAACTTCGGCCAGCGGGAAGGGGACGTTTTGCTGCGCCTCGTATTGAATGATCTGGTTGACCTTGCCCGCATCGACCGGGGGAAGTTTGACGAATTTGGAGAAGACGTGGAAGCCGGGCGCGCAGACGTTGACCACCTTGGATTTGATCGCCTTTTCGGCCAGAACTTCCTGGATGGCCTTGAGCACAACTGCCTCCCGTGCAGAGTCTTGCGCCCCTTCGGGACCCAGCGGCCTAACGGTGTATTGCTTCAGACGCAGCCCGCCTGCTTCGTTTACCTCAAACTCGGCCAATTTGAGGTTGCCCGCGCCGAAATCGACAGCCAGAAATGATTTTGAATTTAGCATCTAATCTCCCGTCATATCGTTGACGGATTTATGTTTCGCCGGTGGATTGCCTCCACCGTCGCGGATAAGGTTGGGTATAGGAATTTGGCGCGCCGGTCAATCAGAAAACAAAAAAAAGTATCGGCAGCGGCGTCTTCCTCGAGAGCTTTTTGCGCCCCGAAGCCGATAAGCACGCAGGAGCGAGTTATGACAATCGACGATCTGACGACCCCGTGGGAAGAATTTGCCATGGAAAAGGGGCACGCCAAGGGCCTGGAGGAAGGCCGCACCAAGGGTTTGGCGGAGGGCCAGTTGGAGGCGCGGCGGCAAGCAGTGCTGGAGGCGCTGGAGACGCGCTTCGGTGAAGTGGGGGAAAACGTGCGCGAGCGGATGCAGGGCCTTGCTGACGAGACCCGGTTGCGCCAAGCCTTGCGCTCGGCCATCACTGCGCCGAGCCTGCAGGAGTTCCTGGCCGCCCTTTGAAGGCCCGGTGACTGGTCGGTTCGCTTCGGTCGTTACAGGTGCGCGTGTGGACGGAACAAGTCAATTCTGTTGAGCGTACACCCCGTCTCCCACATTCAGACAGATTCTAACTGCTACTGCCCACTCGCATTTTTTTGTGCGGTTTTGGCTTTCGGCTCACATATCCTTATGAGAGCAGATGAGCAACGACACGGAACTACTGCGGCAGTTCGCTGAAGAGCACTCGGAGAGCGCCTTCACCCAGTTGGTGCGGGAACACCTAAACGTGGTCTATTCGGCGGCCCTGCGGGAGACAGGCGGCGAACGCCAGACAGCGGAAGATGTTTGCCAGGCCGTGTTCGCGGAATTGGCGCGTAAAGCATCCAGCTTGGTGAAGCATCCCTGCCTGGCCGGCTGGCTTTACACCACCGTCCGCCACAAGGCGGCCAACTGGCGGCGCGCCGAGCGCCAGCGCAAACTGCGGGAGGAAGAGGCCCAGAGTATGAAGGAGTTACAGGATTCCCCCGAGGAGGCTTGGGAGCAGATCCGGCCCGTGCTCGACGACGCCCTCCATGAACTGAAGGAGGCGGACCGCGCCGTCGTGGTGCTTCGATTCCTGGAAGGCCGGACGTTGCGCGAAGTCGGCACGCGGCTCGGACTCAACGAAAACGCGGCGCGGATGCGGGCGGACCGCGCGCTGGACAAGCTGCGAGGCTTGCTGGCGCGCCGAGGCATCACCTCGACGACTGCCGGTCTGGCCGCGGCTCTGGCCATCGGCATTATCACCCCCGCCCCGGAGTCTTTGGCGGCGAGCATCGCCGGCGCCGCGCTGGCGGGCGGAGCCGCTGCTGGTTCAACGACATTAACCTTGGTGAAACTTATGAGCATTCCTACCGTCAAAGCCAGCCTGGTCGGCGCCCTGGTGGTCGCCGGCATCGCCATCCCGGCCTGGCAACAAACCCGTTTGCAGCGCGTCGAGGCGCAAAACGCCCGATTGGAGGAGCAGCAAACTCAATTCCAAACCAACCAAACCGAGCTGGCCAGCCTCCGCGCCGAGGTCGCTCGCTTGAGCAAAGCCAACCCGGATGCGGCTGAGCTGGAGGGTCTCCGCCAGTGGAGAGCGAAGACCGAGCCGGAGTTGCTCCGTTTGCGCGGGATGGCCGGCGTGGCCCGGCGCGCCATTTCCGACGAGCAGCGCTTAAAGACGCAGCTTGCCCAGCAGTCGAGCCAAACGGCGCCAAACCCGGTCTCCAGCGCCATGGGCGAAGCCATGAAGAATGCCATGGAGCAACAGTACGAGGGGCAGCTTTCGCGGATGACCGCCGACCTCCACCTGACTCCCGATCAGGTGGCGGCGGCGCGAAAAATCCTCATGCGCAAGGCCGACGCGATGGCAGAGAGCATGCAGCAAACCATGTCGGGACACTTCAACAAGGAAGACATGCTCAAGGCGGCCAAAGAGGGTGGTAATCCGGACGAGGAAATCCAGGCCCTCCTGACTCCCGAGCAGAAGAGCGACTACCAGAATTACAAGAATGACGAGGCCTCCCACACCGCCAGCATGGGCGCCAATTCGGAACTCGTCCAGATGCAGTCCAGCCTCGATTTGAACCAGAAGCAGCTCGATCCGGTTTATGCGGCCCTCTACCAGCTCAGCTACGACCAGATCACCGGCCACTCTACGCCGCCTCCAGGCACTCGACCCCAGGACATAACGCAGTGGCAGCTCGACCAGAAACTCAACGCGATGCAGTCCATCCTGACCCCGGCCCAAATGGACACCTACCGCCAGCAGTTGGCAGCCCAGGCCAAGCTCGCCAAAATCATCAGCGACAAGATGTACGGCGGGGAGGGTTCCAATTAGGCGAGGCGCGCCATTTTCGATTGGCGATTTGCGATTTGCGATTGGGATTTGCGATTTGCGATTGGGATTTGCGGCTCCGAACTCGGGGTTTGGAATCTACCTATGTCCGAACGCCTGTGAATTGAGATTTAACAAGTATGAAAGTCCTTATGAACTATTACAAGACCGCGGCTTCACTGGCCGCACTCCTCCTGGCCTTCGCCGGGTGCTCGCGCTACTCGCCCGGAACGAAGATGTCGGGCGACCTTGTCCCATTCGTCCTGAAATGCGCGACGGACCTGGGCGCGCATCCTCAAACCAACGGCCTGCCAACAATGCAGGCCCAATGGACGTTCAAGAGCGTGCCCGTGAAACTCGGGGCG
>JBJKSV010000571.1:0-2765 GCA_046703605.1 Limisphaerales bacterium | reverse complement strand
CGACTGCCTCGCCGGTCTTTCCTTCCGCTTCAGCTATCACGCCCCGGTAGCCGGGCACGCGCGAGTCTTCGGCATCGGCCGCCGCGGCCTCGTCGAGGGCGGCGCTGGCCGTTCTCCAGGCGTTGTTAACGATCTTGCTCCAGGCGCGCTCCAGCCAGGGGGCGGCCGTGGTCTGTTCGAGGTTATCGGCGATGGATCGCTCCCTGAGGGAAGCATCCACAAGGTCGAGCTTGGCATAGACATTGGCCAGGCTGGAGTGGATGCGGCGGTCCTCAGGTGCGAGTTTCTCGGCCTTTTCAAGCGCGGCGCGCGCGCCGGCAATCTTGCCGTCGTTCCAGTCCAGAACCCCCTGGTAGTAGCAGCCCTTGGCGGTGCCGGCGCAAGCCTCCAGCGCTCGCTGGAAATACTGTCTGGAGAAATCCATAAATTGCGAGGCCTCGCTGTCATACTGATCGGCGCGGTCCTGCTCAGCCAGGCTCGGATATCGCGTGTAATGCCAAATTACGTCGTAGCCGTATTCCGTCCAGGCCCGGACCTGGCGCAGATTGGCGGCCTTGGCGCTGCGCTGGTCGGCGGTGGCCTGCATGACGCGCGACATCAATTCGAGCATCTCGGGGTCGTTCGGGCGGGTGGCCATCGCCTTGCGCAGGAGGGTTTCCGCGTTGGCCCATTGCAGATTGCGGATTTCCAGCGCCGCCAAGCCGATCAACGAGGGGACGTGGTTTGGATTGAGCTTGAGCGCCTGGTTAAAGAGTCCGCGAGCGCGCGCGAGTTCCCTATTCTGCAATCGCTGAGTCTGGGGCCGGTACTGGACCCATTGACCATTCGGTTCGACACACTCGCCGGGCACGTCGGCGTTGTGGAGCAGGAAAGATCCCACGGCGGCCATCTTGTCCGGATTGCGAGGGTCCGCCGCCAATGCCCAGTCCAACTGCCGAAGGCGCTCCTGATAGATCTCGTCGCCATAGCGCCTGCCATCATTCGCCGCCAACAGGAGCTTCTGCGCGCGCTCAACGAGCTGAGCGAAAGAGTCGTTATGGCCCGCCGCCTGGAGCAAGTCCGCATAAAGGGTGTGGGCAGTGGCGCCAGGCTCAGCGGCCTTGCATCTGGCGACTTCCTTTTCGGCAATCGCGCGCGCGCCACGCGAGTCTTTCGGGTCAAGTTCAGCGGCGGTTGCCAGGTCATGCTTGGCACGTATCAAGTCGCCCATTTCGGCGGATGCCATCGCCCTTTCACAATAACCTTCTACCAGCGCCGGCTTCCAGCACAGGACGGTTGTCAATTCGTGGCGGCCCTGCTCCAGCCTGTGTTCGCCAATGAGCGATGCCCCATGGTAGTAAAGGCTGGTGTCGTCATCCGGGAACTCCTGCAGCACCGCCCAGAAATCCTGCTCCGCTCCCGAGTAGTCGCCCTTGTTAAACCGCTGGACCCCACGCCCGAACAAGGCACGGCCAATCGCCACCCCTTTCTTGTGCTTCAGCGCGAAGATGCGTCCGATCTGAGGAAATTGGACCAAGGCCTTCTGGCGGCGCGCCCGAACCTCCCGCTGATATTCAGGGTTCGGGATGTTGCCGGCCTGGGTGAGCGCGCCGTAATCATCGCCGGTTTGGCGCAGGAATTCGTCGTAGGCGTCGGTCGAGCCGTTGGAATAGTACCGAGGTGCGTTGATTTCGTCGCCTTGGAGCCTCAGCGCAAACGACAGCATTCGGCGCGTCTCCATGTCGGCCGGATGCAGGCGGTAGGCCCGTTCGAGGTCCTTGCGGCCCGCCGCCACTTTTCGCGCCAGGAGTTGGGCCACCCCGCGCGCCAACAGGTAATCGGCGTTCTCGTCGTCCTGGTCAACGGCGCGAGTCAGCGGCGCAATAGCCGCCTCGAATTGCCCCGATTCGATGAGGTCGAGACCATCGGCGTAGGCCAGCACGGCGGGCGGTTGGGGTATCGGCACGTCCAGAGAATCGAGTGGCGGTGCGGGGGGAGAGTTGGCGGCCTGCGACGCTCGCGCGTGGAGGGGTGAACCCTGACTGCAGCCAAAGGCGGTACAAAGGATTGCCAAGGAGGCAAGGCGGCAGCGAACACCGGGACGTGTCATAAGTCGATCCTATTCTTTTAGAAATCGTGCTAATCTAGCACAGTCTGGGAGCTTCCAACAACCGACAACTATCGGCTAACAACCAGCGCCTGCCGGGGGTGCCATCCAGGGTCTCTACTGCAACAGGAGCAGCCTGAAAAACCGGCGCGGATCGTCGGTGGCTGGGACGGCAAGGGTCGCCGGGCCATTGGTTCCTGCAATGGTCGAGAGGCAGGGCTGCCAATCCACGAGGTTTGTCGAACAGAGCAACTGGTAGCTCACGCCATCGGCCCCAAACCAGTGAAAGGTGAACTCGCCACTTGAAGTGGCATTGGCAACAACCAGGCTGGGGCCTGAGACGACCTCGTTGGTAATAATAATCGTGCCGTTCCAGCCCGGTGAAGCGCCCAGCCCGCCAAAGGCGGTTACGGCGCCGGTGAACGAGTTGGTGAGGGTGTAAATGGCGATGCGCCCTCCGCCTCCGCCGCCTCCCTCGATCGGGTCGCCGTCGCCGCCGTTGGCGGAGATCGAACCGGCGCCGAGGAGGGTGTGGGCGGTGAGCCAAACGCTGCCTCCCGACCCGCCGCCTGCGGCTTCGAAGAGCGCATCGTTGCCATTGGCAGACAAACGCCCGTCGATCTGCAGCGTGCCGGTGACTTCAAGCCGCAATGCGCCCCCTCCGTGGGAGAATCCGGTG
>JBJKSV010000570.1:0-8629 GCA_046703605.1 Limisphaerales bacterium | reverse complement strand
TGCCCGGGCCGCGCGCCGGAGCATGGAAACCAAGCGCGGAACCAGCGCAGGCGACCCCTGGTGCATTGGCTACTTCTCGGATAACGAGATGTCGTGGGGCGATGAGACGTCGCTGGCGATGGCAGCGCTCCAGTCGCCTCCTGACCAGGCGGCGAAGAGAGTATTTGTTGCCGATCTAAAGGCAAAGTACGACCAGATTGAGAAGCTCAATGCGGCGTGGGGCACGGCTTATCCCACCTGGAATGGCCTGCTCGAAGCTCGCCAGGCGCCGGATAGAAGGAAGGCAGGTGCGGACCTGCGCGCGTTTTACACAAAGGCAGCCGAGCAATACTTCCGCACGGTGCGCGAGGCCATCAAGCGCGTCGCTCCCAACCAGCTTTATCTTGGCTGCCGGTTTGCGTGGGTCAACGGGTTGGCGGCGGCTGCGGCGGCGAAGTACTGCGACGTGGTCAGTTACAATCTCTACCGGCGGAGCGTGGCGGATTTCAAGTTCAACGGCGGGGCGGACGTGCCGCTGCTCATCGGCGAGTTTCACTTTGGCGCCCTGGATCGCGGTATGTTCCATACCGGCCTGGTCCCAGTCGAAAGCCAGCAAGCGCGTGCCCGGGCCTACAAGAATTACGTCCTCGGAGCGCTCCACCATCCGCAGTTCGTCGGCTGCCATTGGTTTCAGTACCAGGACGAGCCGGTGATCGGACGGGCCTACGATGAGGAGAATTACCAGATCGGATTCGTTGATGTGGCGGATACGCCCTACCGCGAAACCATCGAAGCCAGCCGCGAGGTCGGGGTCAAGCTCTATCCGGGGAATTGAGGACCACGCCCGGCTCGCAACCGCGCCAGGAATTCGGCGTGGGCCGGGTCCTTTAACCCCTGTTCGAGCGAGGCGAGGAGCTTTGGGCCTTCGTCCGCCAGCAGCGCGGGCACGTTAAGCCAAAGACCGGGAAAGACACGGCTGCGAATCACGCCTTGGGCATCCGGCACGAGCGGACGATATTCATCCTCCTCCAGTATCCACCAATCCACCGCGGCCTCTTGCGTGCGCCAGAGCAAATACTCCAGGACACCCGCCCGACGGTAGGACTGGCGCTTGGCGCCGGCGTCAATCGAAACACTGCTGGCCGCGATTTCAGCCACCAATTCCGGCGGGCCCTGCAGAAAGCCTTTGGCGTCCACACCCGAGTGACCACCGGCTTCGGGCAACAGCCGCAACAGCGCGTCGGGCTGTGGAACATCGTCCGGCCCCAGGCGGGCAGTGGCATTTGAGCCGGCCCTGGTGCCTGGAGTGTGGATGGAGTAGTGTCGGAGCCACCATTGGATGAGGTTATCCGGCTCCGCGTGTTGAGTCAGGCGGATGGGCGAGCCCATATAAACGATTCCCTGGATTAGCTCGGCCTTCTTGAGTTCGGGCATGGCCTCGTAGCGGCGCAAGAATTCACGCGCACTGAGGCGATCCCCGCTTTCCAGCGGTGGAATGGCCTTGGCTTCTGCCGGGGCTGTAACCATGCCAACCATGTCCCCAAAATACCGGCTTTGGCCGGTAAATTCAACCGTTCAATCTCAAGCCCGCTCCATGTACTTGCCTGTGCGGGTGTCGATCTTGATCTTCTCGCCTGTCTTGATGAAGAGCGGGGCTTGGACGGTAATGCCGGTTTCGAGCACCACCGGTTTCTGAACGTTGTTTGCGGAATCCCCACGAATGCCTTCGGGCGCATCGGAGACCGTCAAAACGACGCTGGAGGGCAGTTCGACTGAAACGGCCTTGTCCTCGACAAAGGTGACTGTCACCGACGAGTTTTCGACCAGGTAACTCTTGGCTTCTCCCAGCAACTCGGGTGTGAGCGTGACGGTCTCGTAAGTTTCGGGGTCCGAAAAGACGTAATCCTCGCCGTCCTTGTAGCTAAACTCCATCTTGCGGGTCATCATCGGCACCACATCAATTCGCTCAGTCGAGCTGAAACGGACGTCCGAGGATTTTCCGGTGCGGATACTGCGCAGAGTAGCCTGCACAAATGCGCGCAGGTTGCCAGGCGTTCGATGCTGGCTGTCCAAAACTACGGCGATGTCGCCATAATAATTGATCGCCATCCCACGGCGAAGGTCGGTTGCTGTTGGCATACTTTTCTTGTCCTCCCCTGATTCCGGGTAAGGGGCATCGAACATAACCAAAACCTGGCTGAATGCAAGCGCACTTTTTGGGAGCTTTACGCCCGCCGTGGGGTTGAATGGGTTTTGCTGAAAAAGGGCTTTGCCTGGCCGCAGGAAGATGCTAAACTGGTTTAAGACTAGTTGAATTAGAGATGTCCTGTGAATCCGTCCACAACCGTCGGGGCCTTTGAGGCCAAAACCAAGTTCTCCGAACTCCTGGAGCGCGTCAGCCAAGGCGCGGAGATCACGATCACCCGGCATGAAAAACCGGTGGCTAAGCTCGTGCCCTTTGAGAAGCCGAGCCATGTCGAGTTGGCAGAATTATTCCGCCAGATGGATCGGTTTGGCGCCCGGCACCCGCTTAACCCCAAGGGCTTGGAGAAAGTCTGTTACCGTGACCTCATCGACGGAGGCCGCAGGCGATGAGCGCCTTGGTGATTGATGCCTCGATCACTTTGAGCTGGCTTTTCCCGGATGAGGCTTCGGACTTGGCCATTGCCGTTCAGGATCATCTGCCCAGGGTCGAGGCTGTGTGGGTGCCCACACACTGGCGCCTTGAGGTGTGCAATTCGCTTTGGATGGCCGAGCGCAGAAAGCGGTTGGATGCCGCGGGCGTTGCCCAGGCCGCGGAACTCTTTCTCAAGCTCCCCGTCGCCACGGATCCTGATACAAACGACCGGGCCGGGAGGGAGACCCTGAGCCTCGCCCGCCAGCATGGCCTCTCGGTTTATGATGCCGCATACCTGGAACTTGTGCTTCGCCGAGGCGCGTCGCTTGCTTCCCTGGATGTGCCGCTTCGTGTTGTGGCAAAGAAGCTCGGTGTATGCCTTCTCCCCAGGAAGCTCCCAGAGGTGCCGTAAGCAAATCTGGTCAGCGGCTCGTGGCCTGGGCGTGGGGGCAAATTGCGTTGTGCGCTCGAGCTGCGGTCAGGCCGGAACGACTACGGGACGTCGGGGGCGGTCTGCTGGAGTCGCTTTAGGTCCTGAAGTTGGGCCGGTACACTTTTGAATGTCTATGCCATCAACACCGCTTCCAAAGCTGATTCCTATTCTGCAGGTCGCTGTTGCGCCGGTGATTCTCATTTCTGGGGTTGGTCTGCTGCTCTTGACCCTCAGCAACCGGTTTGGCAGGGCCGTGGACCGTGCGCGACAGTTGGTCAAAGAGATGAGGGAAGCGGCCGAGGCGGACCGTCAGCGACTGGCTGGTCAAGTGGAGATTCTTTACCGCCGGGCGCGGCTGATACGGCTCTCCATCACTTTGGCTGCGATCAGCGTGCTGTTGGCCTCAATCCTGGTCATTTTGTTGTTCCTCAGTCCGCTGCTGGACCTTGGGGCAGGTCTGGTGATCAGCCTGTTGTTCATCTTCTGCCTGGTATGCCTGCTCGGTTCGCTCCTCGCTTTCCTGAAGGATATTCATCTATCGCTGGTGGCGCTGAAGATGGAATTGGGATTGCAGGAGACGCTGAAGCCATTGCCAGTCTCCGTTCCTCCGGGCGCCGACAGTTGAGTTTGGTCTCGGCGCGGACGTAGTAGATGCGGGGAGGATGCTCTTCTTCCGGGCACAGCGGGTTTCCCACTTCTGGGACGAGCTATTCCCACTTTCGAAATCACCGGTCGGCCCGCGGCGGCGCACTGTCTTGGTGGGACCGGGCCCTGGTGGCGCGAATCCTGCGCTGTTGGGATGCTTCAACTTGCTCCAGCCCAAGCGGTTCCAAACTCACGCAGGGACAGGTTCCCCTCTTTCCTGCCTTGCATTGGTTACTTTGGCACGACTTCTGCCAAGGAGTAAGAATGATGGGGTTTGCGTTTGAACTAGAAACGGCAAAGAATCCAAATCCATAAGCTATGAACGACACGGATGGAACACTCATTAAGCTTCAGGGCGTTAAGAAGGTCTTTTACACAGACGAGGTCGAGACGCATGCTCTTTCCGGAATCAACCTGGAAATCAGGCCGGGGCAATACACCTCCATTGCGGGGCCGTCTGGTTGCGGCAAATCCACCCTGCTCTCGATCCTGGGCCTGCTCGACACGGCCTCCGAAGGGGAATATACGCTGAAAGGGCGGGCGGTGGCGAAGCTGCCTTTCGCCGAGCGGGCGCGAATCCGCAACCGGGAGGTTGGGTTCATATTCCAGAGCTTTAATCTCATCGGCGACCTGACCGTGTATGAGAACGTGGAACTGCCCCTGAGTTATCGCGGCATGCCCGGTCAGGAAAGGGCGGAGCATGTGCGGGAAGCGCTGGAGAAAGTGGGGATGAGCCATCGGATGAAGCATTACCCGTCGCAACTTTCCGGCGGCCAGCAGCAACGCGTGGCCGTAGCCCGTGCGTTGGCGGGGAAGCCGTCGATCCTGCTGGCGGACGAGCCGACGGGCAACCTGGATTCCCGGAACGGCGAGGCCGTCATGGGACTGCTGCGCGATCTGCACGGCCAGGGGGCGACCATCTGCATGGTAACCCACGACCCGCGTTTCGCGCGATGCGCGGACCGCACGATCCATCTCTTCGACGGTAGAATTGTGGACGAGACATCTCCGGAAGAGGAGCGGCAGACCGAGGGCCGGATGGCAGGGGTGGCGGCCTGAAAGCCAGGCAGGCGCCAGACAACAAATCAGTCAAATCAGTCAAAACATCAAAGCTTATGCGCGGCATTTTGCAGGACGTTCGATTTGGCATCCGGGTGCTGGTGAAGCATCCCGGATTCAGCATGGTGGCAGTGCTGGTGTTGGCCGTGGCGATTGGGGGAACCACAGCCATGTTCAGCATTACAAACGCCTTGGTTCTCCGGCCGATAGAGGCAAGGCATCCCGAGGCCCTGGTGCGTCTTTACTCCCATGAGAACAAGCCCCACGGAGGCTATCGAGGCTTTTCGTATCCAAACTACATAGACATTCAGGCGAAGAACGGGGTGTTCACCGACCTGATGGCCTTTGAGGAAGTGATGGTCGGCGTGAACGAAGGCGAACTCACCCGAAGGACCTTCGCGGAGATGGTTTCGGCAAATTACTTCGAGACGTTTGGGACACCCCTGGCCGCCGGCCGGCCTTTTCTGCAGGAGGAGGAGCGGCCGGGCAGCGCCATCCCCGTGGTGATCGTGAGCCATTCGTATTGGGTCCGCAGCGGGTCCGATCCGGACCTGGTGGGCAAAACCGTGCGGATCAATGCCCGTGCGTTTCGTGTGGTGGGCATAGCCCGGCAGAACTTTACCGGGTCCACGGTATTGCTGGCTCCGGAGTTCTTCTTGCCATTGGGGATGTATGAGTTGGTGGCCAATGATTTCACCAACGAACGCAAGCAGACGTTGGCTGACCGGAAGCATCATTGCCTGAGGTTGATCGGGCGGCTCAAGCCGGGATTGACAATTGCGATGGCGCAACCGCGTCTTCAGGCGCTGGCCAAAGGGCTGGCGGAGGCCTATCCCGATGCCAACAAAGACTACACCATCGAACTGCGGAAGCCGACGCGCATTTCCATGAATACGTATCCGCAGAACGAAACAGGGCCGAGAACGATGGCCATCCTGCTCATGTCGATGTCGGGCGTGGTGCTGCTCATTGCCTGCCTCAACCTGGCAAACATGTTTCTGGCGCGGGCCGCATCGCGGCGCCGGGAGATAGCCGTGCGGCTGGCAATGGGCGGCAGCCGAGCGCGGTTAGTGCGTCAGATGCTTACCGAAGGTCTGCTTCTGGCGCTGGCGGGAGGCGCTCTGGGATTGGTGTTGTCCATCTGGGCGAACCAGCTTCTGGTGACGTCGTTGAGTTCGAAAGTGCCCTTTTTCACTGTGGTTTTCGACTCACGGCCGGACTGGCGCATCCTGCTGGCTACGTTCGGCTTTTGCCTGGTGAGTGTGCTCATGTTCGGGCTCGGTCCGGCATGGCGGCTGTCGCACTTGAATCCAACGCAAGAGCTTAAGGAACAGGTAGGAGAACAACTTCAGGGCAAAGGACGCGGGGGTCGGTTCGCGCCTCGGAACCTGCTGGTGGTAGGGCAACTGGCTCTGTCGCTGGCGTTGTTGACGGCGGCGTGCCTGTTCGCGCGGGGCGCCATGGCCGGGTTGCGCGCGAACCCCGGCTTCAGTTTCGGTCGCATTCTGCTGGTGGAAACGGATGCCAGTCTCGCCGGTTACAGCGAAGCACGAGGCCGGCAGGTCTATCTGGACATTCTCGAGAGGTTGCGCGCCTTGCCCGGAGCGCAGTCCGCCAGTGTTGGCTACGTCATTCCCTTTGGCATCTTCTCCGACGGGGGCGAATTGAAGCGCGCGGGAGGAGGCCCGAGACGCGAGGGGACAGGGCCGGAGGAACAGCGGCTCTACGCCAGTATGAACATTGTTGCCGCCGATTACTTCAAGACGCTGGGCATCCCGCTGTTGCTTGGACGTGATTTCGAGCGATTGGAGGTGACATCTCCCGGAACCCACCGGGTCGCAATTATCGATGAACCGCTCGCGCGTGAGTTGTTTAAGAACGAACCTGCGCTCGGGCGTCATATCCAGTTCACCGACCGCGAGGAGGCTCTGGAGATCGTGGGAGTCGTTGGCCCGATTAAAGATGATGTTATGGCAATTCGGAGCCAGCCTCATGTGTACCTGCCGTTGGGCCAGCAGTATCGTTCGGGCATCAACCTGTTCATCCGCGGTAAAGCCCCCGGGCGGGAAGCCGAAACGGCAATGCTCAGCACGATTCGTAAGACCCTCCGTGCAGCCGCTCCCGACCTGGCGGTAATCAGTGTCCGAAGCTACCGGCAGTTTCATGAGGAAGGGCTGGTCCTCTGGTTCATGAAGACTGCCGCGCGTTTATTTGCAGTTTTTGGGGGGCTGGCGCTATTCCTGGCCGTCATCGGCATCTACGGAGTTGAGTCGTACATCGTCACCCGCCGGACACGGGAAATCGGCATTCGGATGGCACTGGGCGCCAGCGCCAGGAACGTGCTCTGGATGGTGCTGCGGCAGGGATTGGCGCTGACGGCGTTTGGCTTGAGCATAGGATTTGTCCTTGCCCTGGTCGTACAGGTCCTGCTGCGCAGTATGGTATATGGGATCGGCAGTCTTGATCCAGTCGCGTTCACGGTGGCGCCGCTGTGTCTCGCCGGAACGGCAATCCTGGCGTGTTACCTGCCCGCCCGGCGGGCGACTCGAGTGCCACCCATGTCGGCGCTGAGGTATGAATGATTGTGAAGGCGCTGACACGCCCTCACGACTTCGCGGTTGCCCAGCCGGATGGGGTGCCTTAGGATGCGCACACATATATGACACAAGAGAAATTAGCGCCTGCGGCAACGGTTCCGCGCGCGGACGGGCGGATGCCAGGGCAATTGCGCCCCATCCGCTTTCGGAATGGCATCGCGCCGTATGCGACGGGTTCGACCCTGGTGGAGTGGGGCAACACACGGGTAATTTGCGGGGTGAGCGTTGAGGATTCAGTGCCGCGGTGGATGAAGGAGCAAGGGGTAACCGGAGGCTGGGTCACGGCGGAATACTCGATGCTGCCCTATTCGACCCTCCAGAGAAAGGCGCGCGACATCACACGCGGGAAGCTCGACGGGCGCTCCCAAGAGATTCAGCGGCTCATAGGCCGCGCCTTGCGCGCCGCCATCGACCTGGAGAAGCTGGGAAGCCGCACGATTTGGGCGGATTGTGACGTATTGCAGGCGGACGGGGGGACACGGACGGCGTCAATCACCGGGGCATGTGTGGCGCTGAGGCTGGCTATCCGGCGATTGATGGCCGAGGGCCGTTTGACTGCGGACCCGATGCTGCGGGGTATCGCGGCCGTCAGTGTGGGGATCGTGGCCGGACAGGCGATGCTGGACTTGTGCTATTCCGAAGATGCGGCAGCCACGGTAGATTTAAACCTCGTGATGAGTGCCACCGGGGACTTGGTCGAACTGCAAGGAACAGGCGAGGAGGCGACGTTCAGTGAAGCGCAACTGGCGGAGATGCTGGCGCTGGGGAAGAAGGGGATTACGGAGTTGTTGGCGGCGCAAACCGAGGCGGTCGGAGTGTGAGAGTTCCGCGACGAGTGCTGTGGCGCCTGAATGTCACGGCGGATGCAGAAGCGGAGGAAGCGCTCTCGGAACTCTTGTCGGGAATCTTCGGCCAGACTCCGGTTTCTTACACACCCCTGGACGGCCGGCGTGCGACGCTGAGTCTCTATCTGGAAAGAAAGGCGGATTGGAGTGCTGAGAAAAGGAAGCATGTTTCCCAAGGCGCCAAGGAGCTAAGGAAGTGCGGCCTGGAGCCGGGCAAGGTGCGGGCCGCATTGCGGCGGCTGGCGCCGGCGGACTGGGCGGAGGCATGGAAACGACACTTCAAACCAATTGAGATTGGACGCGGCCTGCTCATCAAGCCGAGTTGGAGCCGGCGCCTTCCGAGACGCGGACAGCAGATCATCGTGCTGGATCCCGGCTTGAGTTTCGGGACGGGGCAGCATCCTACGACGCGGTTTTGCCTGGAGGAAATTGCCAGGCGCAAGACCCCATCCGG
>JBJKSV010000569.1:0-5020 GCA_046703605.1 Limisphaerales bacterium | reverse complement strand
AGTCCGGGTAGCGCGCCCAAATCTGCCGCTGGCCGTTGACAAAGATTTCCTCGGTTCGCAAATCCGCCGGGACGCTCGCCTGAAAGATGCCGTTGGTGTAAGGCCGCCAGTCCAGATGTCCAAGGTTCACGCCGCCGCTGATGACGACTTTCCCTTCATGTTCGGCGCAATAAACCACAGGGTGTTGCGCCGTGCCGGAATCGGCCGCGGTGAACACCAGTGTCTCCGGCAGGTAATAGACCCCGTCGGCAACATGCACCGTCACCGTTTCCTTGCCGGCGAACTTGCGCGCGGCATCCCGCGCCGCACCCAGCGTCTGGAACGGCGCGGCGGCGGTGCCGGAATTGGCGTCGTTTCCCGAGGGAGCGACAAACAAATCGGCGGCGCACACGACCATGCCCGATGCCAGCAGCAGCCCGAAGATCGGGATTCGCGGAACAATTCTGCGAATTTTTATTTTCATGTTTCCTTTGCTTGATTCCGAAAAGTGGATGGAGGCTATTCTTCGCCTTATTGGTGTGATTTGTGTCCATTCGTGGTTTAATCAGCGCTTCCCTAAATTGCATGGTTGACGATTCAAGGTTCACATCGCCGTGGCCGCAACTCCTCACAAAGACATGACTGCGATCCCAAAAGGCCCGCCAGTATTTCTGGTGCGCCCGCCAGTCTGATTTCACCGGCTCCTCCGCTTCCGCCAGCCACGCCGCCACGCTCCCCGACTGGCTCGACAGCATCCGGATCGAACAGTCAAAGTCCTTCAACGCTTTCTGGCGGGCCAGTGAGGCGTTTCCGGCGCGGACAAGATCCGCCGCGCGCAGGACGCAGCCGGAAGTGCGGTGCAAGATCGGATCTGTCGTCCTGGCGACCATTTCCGGAGTGTTCTGACTGGCGAAATTCACGGCCCAGGCGGACGACTGGTTGCGATAGCACCACGCAAACCGGTTGGCCTGATCTTCAAACAGCACGCCCGCCGTGCCGCCGCCCCACAAAGGACTGGTGGCGGTCTGAATGGGGCGCAATGATCCGAAGGCGATGTCCGCCTTGCGCGGAGTGGCGCTGCGCCTCTCCACACGCACGACCGGCGCGTTGGCATCCACCCACACCCGCAGGGTCGCGTCGCCGGCTTTCACCTCAATCGCCGCGTCGCGCAGGACCAGCGTCTGCCGGAAATCTTTCACGTCGAGCGCCGGCTTGAAATTCACCCGCACGCGACCGAGTTTCGGCAGGAGATGGCCGGCGTCGAACGCGTCCACCTTGCTGAGATAGAAGACAAGGTCGCCGTTGTTTTCGACCCAGACATTCAAGCCGATGTCGCCATTGCCCAGCGGCATGGAACCAAAAGAATCGCCGCTCGGCGAATCCCAGGTGACATCGAATTCATTTGCGATGCCGGCTGGCTGGCCTCCCGGCGTGGCCGCGCGAATAGTGGTGACATCCAGCAGGCCTGAAACGGTGAGGCCGGCCGCCGAAGCGGCGGATAACTTGAGAAAATTGCGGCGGGTATGGAAATCTGGGGGCATGCCATTGTTCATTTATTTTCGAATGACACAGGTTGTTTTTGTGCAATCATCTGCGGTGTTCGGGCGACACAATCCCGCGATCCAGCCCAAAGATCGCCGGATAGGCCGTCGGCGCGACAAGGTCGTTCTCGATTTTCCAATTAGGTTTTCGCGCGGCGGATTCGGGATTCGCCGTGTCAGAATAGCCCGAGAAAAACGTTCCGTCTTTTTCGTCCCACAGAACTTTGTTATTTCAGGTCGGCATCGCTGCGGATTTTATGATGGCCGAACTGCAAAAGGAAATGCCAAAAGCGGTAGAAGCCGTAGAACTCCAACTCGTGTGAGGGCAATTGCGATTGTGTGGGCACGGGCGGCAGCGACTGCGAGGTCGCGCCGCCTGTGACGATGAACGCGTCCACCGTGACCCACGCGGCGGTTCGGTTGAGGTGCTTGAGGGTGTGCGGGCCGGCCCGCAGACCTTGTTCGCTGAAGACCGTGATTTGCGTCAACCGGGGAAAGCTGTCCTGCTTCAGGTTGATGGTGCCGCGCGACTGGCCGTCGAGGAAGACCTCCAGCTGGCCTTTGGCCAGGAAGCTGTCATCGAACGACGACACGAACGTCCACGGCCCCCATGGATGCGGCGCCTCGTAGAAATCGTACACGACAAGTTCTGGCTCGAACCATTTCTTCAGCGTCGGTGTGACGTACCAGGACACCAACAGGTATCGGTTCAACGCCGGGATGAATGCCGGCGCGGTCCACCCCAGTTTCCCGGGCCGACTGAGAATCGGGATCGCCCTCGTGTTCTCGCGATTCCATGACGCTTCCAAGTCCCCATCGCCGCCGGTGAAATAGGTCCAGCCGGCATACGTGCTGTCCAAGATCGGATGCTGCCAAGCCACGGTTTGGTCGTGAATGCGCCGACGGTTTCCGACGGCGTATCGCACGAGATCGGGGAGCGTTGGCAAATAATTTCGGGATCATCGGACGCATTGAGCTACAAGCGCACCCAGCGGTGTCGCTCGACGACGTGCAGGTGTACCCACAGGTGACCAGAACAAACCCGGCGCGATGGGCATCCTCTGTGGTCCCAACCACCCGGCCCTGGCCGGATTCCCCACCGAGTTCCACAGCGATTGGCAGTGGTTCCCCATCTTGACCAACAGCCAACCGGGCGCTGGTGCGCCGTTCCTTTACACGGTCTTCTGGATCCTGCGTAATGCTGCACCAGAAAAGGTGCGATTCCAAACCAAGGGGTCAGAAGGGGAAATCACCACTGGATTTTGGCAGGGTTGCCTTGGGTTCAATATTCTTTTTGGCCCAGCCATGGCGAAGGAGGCCGGTCACTTTAATGGCCTTGGCTGGCTTGGCGGGGCAGGCGTATTCGCAGGCGCCGCACCCCACGCACAGCTCCTTGTTTACGGAGGGCAGGCGGAGATTCTTGCCCTTGTTGACGTAGGGAGTCGTCGAGACCGCCTTGGTTGGGCAATGCTCGGAACAGGCGGCGCAGTCGGTGCCATTAGTGACCACAACGCATGCGTCTCGGTCGAATTGTGCCTCGCCGATTTTGGTGAGGTATTTGGTGGCGAGTCCCAGCAAGGAAATCGCGCCATCCGGACAGACCTCACCGCAACGGCGGCAATCGAAATTACAAAACGCCACGCTGTAGTCCATGCGCGGTTTCATCAGCCCGCTCCAGCCATATTGAAGGAAGGCAGGTTGCAGCACCGCGGTGGGACATTCGGTGATGCACAAATGGCAAGCCGTGCAGCGGTCCAGGAATTCCTGGATGCTCGAAGACCCCGGCGGACAAATCACCGCCGAATAATTCTCCGGCTTCCCGCTGGCCCCGGTTCTTCCCTGCGCCCGGTCCCGGCGGCTCGCATCCGTGGCCACCGCACCCCCAATCCCAGTTGCGCCCAGAACGCCCACAATCGCCTGAGAGAGGAAGGCGCGCCGGTGGAGGTCAACGCTATTCTCACAGGCTGCCGGCCTGATTTGCGATTTGCGATTTGCGATTTGCGATTGGGGCGAGCATTTCATCGCTTTCACGAGGGTGCTTCCAGGGTGGGCTGCCGGTGCCAGAGGCGCCGAGCCCGCTGCTTCACCTGACGGGGCGAGGCGATAGCCAATGGCCTGCTCGCCGCAGGCATCCATGCAGTTGAAGCAGGCGACGCAGCGGGAGAAGTCGATTGCGCCGGAGCGCAGATCAATGCACTGGGCCTTGCAGGCGCGCAGGCAGGCGGCGCATTTGCGGCAGGCGCCTTTGTCAATCTGGAGCCGGAAGAGCGCGCGCTGCGAGAGCCATCCCAGGATAGTGCCCACAGGGCAAACGGTGTTGCAGTAGAGCCGTCCGCGCCACGCCGCGAGCGCGACGATTAGCAGGAGCATGAAGAGCGGCAGGGCCAGCGCGCCAATGCCTGCCCAGTGTGGCTGGACGTGAAAAAGTCCCTTCCAGCCGATCCTTCCTGCGATGCTGGCGGCAGAGTTGTTGGCCAGCGTAGTCAACGGGCGAAAGACGTCGGAGGCGATACGGGCAAAATTGCTGTAGGGGTCGAGCAACGAGAGTCCGAAGCTGCCGAAGCCAGCGACACCGGCCACGACCGCTGCCCATAAAAACGTCTGCCGCACCCAGGTTTGTGGGCGGGCGTACGGCACAGGACGAGACTTTCGCTTCAGCCACCCAGCCAAGCGGATGACCACGTCCTGCAGAATGCCGAGGGGGCATAAAGCCGAACAATAGATTCGCCCCGCGGCCATAGTGACAATGGCGATGACGAGACAGGCGAGGGACAAACTCGCGCCGCTGATCAACGCGACCAGCGAAGGAACGAATTGGATTTCGGCCAGAACGCGTCCAAGCTGCCAAGGAACCAGCCCGCGGAAATCAACCATCGCTGCGGTCAGCCCGGCCAGCACTGCCGCGGCAATGGCAACCCGCAGCCATTTCAGGCCCTTCGACGGCACAGTCTCACGCCAGTGTGAACCGGCGAATGTCCCCCTGATCGAGGTCCATCGTGCCCAGCTTCATTTTGGCGGCGATGGCCACGTGGCCGATGTCCGAAGGCTGGTGACCGAGGATTCTGGCGCCGGCCGCGTCAATGGCGACGATGTCGGTGGAGACCAGCAGGGTGCGCTTGAGAACCAGGTCGTTGACCGATACGCCGCGGGGGCCGTTGCGGACCATCGGGGCGTATGCATCGAGAATGTTGAGGGCGGGCTTCTTGAACGTCAGGATGTCGGCGATGCACTGGTGCAGGTCGGTGCGATGATAGAAGCCGCGGTCCCAAATGATCCCCATCAGGTTCTTCATGCAGGCGGTCATGGTGCTGCCGCTGTGGTGTTTGAGCACCGGCACGTTGATGAACACGTCGCAGTCGAGCACCAGGGAATGCACCTTGGCCTTCTTTAGCTTCCTGCCGGGAACTTCAACCTGGCGATAGAGGGTCTGGTCCTTGCCATCGATGAGGCTGGCCCCGGTCTCCTTCGCGACCTTCTCGATGCCGCTATGGGTGTAGCAC
>JBJKSV010000568.1:0-11031 GCA_046703605.1 Limisphaerales bacterium | reverse complement strand
ATCTTATCCTTGCTCTACACCTGCGTTGGCGGAGTTAAGGCCGTAATCTGGACCGATGCAACCCAATTCGCCCTTTTCCTTTTGGGAGGGGTTTTTGCGCTCTTCTACATCCCCTCTCTGATGCATGGGGGTGCCAGCGTGGCTTTCGCCAAAGCTGCCGCCGGAAACAAGCTTCATTGGCTGAACATCGTACCCCCTCCGCACGTCTCCTGGTTCAAGTTTCTCCTCGGCCCTCCGTTCAACCTCTGGATGGGCCTCATTGGCGGGACGGTGATGGTCTTGTCCTCCCATGGGGCGGAGCAGTTGATCGTCCAACGGGTGCTGGCCTGTAAGTCGGTTGCGGACGGGCGCAAGGCCCTGATCCTGAGCGCCGTCGTCATTTTTCCGCTCTTCCTGATCTTTTTGCTCGTGGGGGCGTTGCTCTGGGCCTTTTACCAAACCCATCCGCTGCGAATTGCCTTGCCTGAGCCGCGGCCGGGCCTTGCCTCCAACGATTTCATCTTTCCCATCTTCATGCTCACCGAGGTGCCGCATCTGCTCAAAGGCATCCTGATCGTCGCCATCCTTTCCGCTGCAATGTCCTCGGTTAGTTCCGCCCTTACCTCATTAGCCTCGGTCTCGACCATGGACTTCGTCCGGCATGTGTTGGGCCGGCGCAGCGAGGCGTTCTTTCTGCGCTTCAGCCGCGCCTCGACCCTTGGATGGGCGGCAGCGTTGATCTTCGTCGCGTATCTCAGCCGCCAGGTGGAATTTGTATTCAACGCGGCGTTTGCCCTGCGAGGCCTGACCAGCGGCGCGCTGGTGGGAGGGCTCGCCCTGGCGCTGTTTTCTAAACGGCGCCGCCCCATGCCCGTGATTACAGGCATGCTGACCTCCCTGGCCGTGATGACCGCCATCGAGCTCCTGCCCAGGCTCTCCTCGACCAAGGCCCTGTGGTTTAAAGTCGTTGGAACTCAAATCTTCTGGCCGTGGTACACCTTGATCGGGGCAATCATCACCCTCTCGACTGCCACCCTGGCGGGCAAACTCAGCGACACGAGGCAGAAGAGCCGAGCGGAGAGCAGGCCTACCAACAGAGGAGGCGTCACGGCGGCTGAGAGGGATTAATCTCGATGGCGGATGGTGGATGGCTGCATCCACGAGACGTCGTGGGGCAGGGTTCGGGCTGTTCTGGGTGCGGCCGCTGCATCAGGGCGCGCAACCCACCATCCATCATCCGCCGTCGATTCCAGAAAAGGCTGGTCTTTGTGGCTCAGGGCGGATACCCTGCCTCCAACATGAACCGGGTGCCCGTGCAGTTTCTGGACGAGAGCTTCCACCGTAGGGTGTTCGACGCCATACCGATTCCAGTGCTCGTTGTGGATGAAGACGCGGGCATTCTCGAATACAATGCGGCCGCTGCCGAGTTGATCGGCCATGACAAACGCCGAGTCCTGACCCGAAAGGGAGGCGAGGTGCTCCATTGTGTCTATGCGGTGGGCAATCCTGAGGGATGTGGAAACGGCGAGGTATGCACCGATTGCGTCCTGCGTCAGTCGGTCGAAGCCGCGGCAAAGGGCCAGGGTGTGACGCGGCGATGGGCTCGGCTGGAGTTGCTTGAGAAGGATCAGGTGAGGAAAGTCAACCTGAGAGTCAGCACCCAGCCCTTTACCTGCCAGCGGCATTCATTCATCCTGCTTATGCTCGAGGGCCTCAACGACTGATCCCAGGTCTTCCATTGATGGCCGTCATCGCGTTTCGCCCCTCTCGCCATAAATGCCCGCGCCACAACAGATTTTGTTCGCAATTCGCGCCCGGTTCGGGTAGGTATAATCGCAAGGGCGAATGAGCGCAAAGAAATTAGCGGAGAGCAAGTTAGCGATGACGAAGGACTTCACAGTGTCGAACAAGCTGGGCATGCACGCCCGGCCCGCCGCGATGTTCGTCAAAACTGCCAACCGTTTCCAATGTGACATTTTCGTTGAGAAAGACGGCGAAAAAGTCAATGGCAAAAGCATCATGGGCCTAATGATGCTCGCTGCCGGCCCAGGAAGCACGCTGACCGTCCATGCCGAAGGGCAGGACGCCTCCCAGGCCCTCGCGGAGTTGGAGGTCCTTCTCCAGCGCAGATTTGACGAGGATTGAACCGCCTCGCCCTTCAAAACGCATGGCTCAAGTCGAAATCGATATCAAATACGTGGCTCATCTCGCACGGCTTTCTCTCTCGCCCGAAGAGGAGCGGCAGATTGGAGCGCAACTAGGCAGCATTCTGAGCTACATTGACAAACTCAAGGAAGTGGATGTGAGTGGCGTGACCCCTACCGCGCATCCTTTCCCCCTCGTCAACGTTGTCCGCCCGGACGGGCTGCATCGCTCCTTGTCCCGCGAGGAGGCACTCCGCAACGCCCCGGCACAGGCCGACGGCTTGTTCATGGTGCCAAAGATCCTTGAGTAAACCGGCCTGGTTTGCCTGTGGCATCATTGAGTCCCAAAGATATCAGGCGCAGCGTGTGGCTGGCATTGGCTGAGGATCTCGGCCGCGGGGATGTCACGACGCTCGCGACGGTTCCCGAAGATGCCAGAGCGAAAGCCGTCCTTTGCGCGCGCGAACCCCTGGTAGTGGCGGGGTTGCCTCTAGCCGAGGCGGCATTCCGTCGGCTTGCCCCGGCCACACGGCTTTCGCTCGAGGCGCGGGATGGCCAAGCCATTGAAGCCAGGCAGGTTCTGCTTAAGGTGGAAGCGCCGGCACGCGCCTTGCTCAGCGCCGAGCGTGTGGCTCTGAATTTTCTCCAGCGCCTTTCCGGAATCGCGACTCTTACCGCCCGCTTCGTGGAAGCCGCAAAGGGCACCGGCGCCCGGATTCTGGATACGCGCAAGACAACGCCCGGTTGGCGCCGCTTGGAGAAATACGCCGTCCTCTGCGGCGGTGGCCACAACCATCGGTTCGGATTATTCGACATGGTCCTGATCAAAGACAATCACCTGGTCGTCTTGCGGAATGAAAGGCCCAATGCCATCGCCGCCGCGGTGCGGCGGGCGCGAACGCTCTACCCGGCTTTGTTAATCGAGGTCGAAGCGGACAACCTCCAGCAAGTCAGCCAAGCCGTCGAGGCTGGTGCGGACAGGATTCTCCTCGACAACATGGCCCCAGCCCAACTGCGCGACGCCGTCGCACTGTGCAACGGCAAAGTGAAGACTGAGGCCAGCGGCGGCATCACGCTCTCGAACATCCGGGCCATTGCCCAAACCGGCGTCGATTTCATTTCAGCGGGGGCGTTGACCCATTCGGCCCGCGCGATGGACATCGGCATGGACTTTGAATTCTCATGAGCCTTGACACTCAGATCCTTCAGTCGCTTCGGGCCGCGGGCCAAGGCGCCGTCTCCGGGACGGAGCTGTCCCAAAGGCTGAAGGTGAGCCGGGCGGCAATCTGGTCCCGTGTCGAGGCGCTTCGGAGCTTGGGCTATGACATCGAGGCCGGGCCGCATCTGGGCTACCGGTTGGTGAGTGTGCCGGACGTGTTGCACGCCGACGACTTGCGTTCGCGTTTAGACAAACCCCAGGTGATTGGCCGCCAAATCCAGGTCTTCCAGGAAACCACCTCGACCAACGACGTCGTCGAGAAACTCGCGCGCGACGGTGTCCACGAAGGCGCAGTCGTCTTCGCCGAATCCCAATCCCGCGGGCGGGGACGCAGGGGGCGCAAATGGGTCTCGCCGGCGCAGAAGGGCCTGTGGTTTTCGATCCTCCTCCGGCCGCCATTGCACCCCGCACAGGCTACGCAGTTGACCATCGCCTCTGCTACAGCCCTGCGGCGGGCCATCCACGCCGAGACGGCATTGGACGCCTCCATCAAGTGGCCCAATGACATCCTGATCCGGGGCCGGAAGACCGCCGGAATCCTTAGCGAGCTCAAGGCCGAGTTGGATCAGATCAAGTACGTCATCCTCGGTATCGGCGTTGATGTAAACCTCAACAGTGCCGATTTCCCACCGGAGCTCCGGAAGCAGGCTACTTCCCTCAAGGCGGAGTTGGGCAGAGCGGTCGTTCGAGCGGACCTTGCCGTTGCTATCCTCCGGGAACTGGACCGTGACTACTCACGCGTCTGCCGCGGCCAATTTGCCGCCTTGGCCGCCGAATGGGAGGAGCATTGCGAAACGCTTGGCCATGAAGTCATCATCCAGTTGGCCGAGCGCCAGGTTCAAGGCCGGGCAGAGACACTCGCCGAGGACGGCGCGCTCCTGGTGCGCTCCGACCACGGCCACCTCGAACGAATCGTGGGGGGCGACATAACCGTGACGGTGAGTGCCGACGGTGTGGGGTGAGGGAGCCACGGAGTGATGGATTACTGGATTAGTAAATTCATGGCGACACTCCAACACCTCACCGCCCCCATCAGTCTGCCAATCCACGACTTCACCACCCAATAACCCACCAATCCAATACGCCAGCGCCTCAACAACCGGGCGCTCCGGACCCCTCATCAATCCATGAATCCACTAATCCGTCTATCCACCCCCCCAGCACCCCACCGCTCCGATACCTCATCCCCCATCAATCCATGAATCCACCAATCCATCAACCCGACAGTCCAGGACGTGTCCTGCTTCTTGACATTGGCAATACGCACACGCATCTCGGACTGGCCACGGCCAAAAGGATCATCAGACATGCCGACATTGCGACTTCGGACTGGCAGGCCGGGTTGGCGGAGAAGCGCTTAACGGAGTTTGCCGGGGCCAAACGGCTCGAGGGCGCGGTGATGTGCAGCGTCGTGCCTTCTATTACACCCCTGGTTCATGCCTCGGTCCGGAAACTCTGGGACCGAAGCTGCCTTGAGCTGACGCCCGCAACGATCCGGCTCATCGACATCAATTATCCCAAACCAGACACCATCGGACCGGACCGTCTGGCCAATGCCCTGGCTGCCCGCCACCGCTTCGGCGCGCCAGTGGTGGTTGTCGATTTTGGAACGGCCGTCACTTTTGATGTGGTGAATCGCGCAGGCAGTTACGTGGGCGGTATTATCGCCCCTGGCTTGTCCGCCATGACCGAATACCTCCATGAGAAGACCGCCTTGCTACCTCGTATCCGTGTTCGGGAAATCAAGGGTGCGGTCGGCAAGAGCACCGAGCAGGCCATGCTCATCGGCGCCGTTCACGGCTATCGCGGCCTTATCCGAGAACTGTTGGGAGAAATCAAGCGCGAGCTCCGCTCGCGCCGTTTGCCGGTCGTGGCGACCGGCGGCTATGCCCGCCTCATCGCCTCGAGACTGCCGGAGATTACCGCAGTCGATTCCCTATTGACCTTGGAGGGCCTGCGATTGACCTGGCTGGAAAACCGCGCGCACTTGGTCTGAATTGCGCCGGGCAAGCCGGGAATTGTGTTCTCTAACCACGACCACGAATGGACATCAATAACCACCAATTGCGGCCTGATTAGTGTTCATTCGTGTCCATTCGGGATGTGTCAAAACCACAGTGGGAATTGCTGCGGCCAAGCGAATCAGCCAAGCGAATCAGCTTGACGTTTTTTCCAGAAATTGATAAGCGTGACCTCATGAAAAAGGACATCTCACGCCGTGCTTTCGTCAAGTCTTCGCTTCTCGCCTCCGCCGCGGTCCCTTTGGGCCTCAAGGCCCAGGAGTCCTCCCTGCCTGAGGCTTCCCCTGGTCCGACCGCGGCTCCGGCGAACGCGACAGCCAGCTTTCCAATGGGAGAAATCGCCGGACAACAATTCAGCCGCCTGATCATGGGCGGCAACCTGATCGCAGGTTGGTCCCATTCCAGGGAGCTATCTTACGTGTCCACGCTCATGCGCCGGTACAACACGCCGGCAAAAATCCGCCAGACCCTCGAGTCGGGCGAGAGCCATGGCATTAACGCTATTAACACGTGGGTCATGGACGATAACACTCAGATCTTCGAACATTGGAAAGCCGGCGGGAAAATGAAATGGTTCGCCCAGGTCCGACTCGATGCGGGCGGCGGCTTTTCCCAGATTCGAAAGGCAATCAACGAGGGCGCTGTCGGTATCCATCTTACGGGCGACGCTGCTGAAGATCTGCTCAACCGCGACCATTTCGAGAAGGTTGGTGAATCGGTCGAATACATCAGATCCCAGAAGCGGATTGCCGGCATAGGAGCGCACGACCTGAGAGTGGTCGTCGAAAGCGAACGGCGGAAGCTCAATCCGGACTTCTATCAAAAGACGCTGCACACCCGCGATTACTTCACGGCTCTGCCTCCGGGCCAGAACGAGGCGGTCGGGCCTCACGATAATTCCTGGTGCACTGATGCCCAGGCGGTGGCCGACGTGTTTGCCAAAATCAAGCAGCCCTGGATAGCGTTCAAGATCCTTGCCGCCGGCGGCATTCACCCTCGGGCCGGGTTCCCGCATGCCTTCAACAGCGGGGCCGACTTCATCCTGGTTGGCATGTTCGATTGGCAGATAGCCGAAGACGTTGAGCTGGCCAAGCATGTCCTCCACGTCGTGCGAGGCCCCCACTCACGGCGGACTCGGGCCTGGTGCTGAAGGAATAAGATCAATTAAATGCGTGCAAGTACCCCGGGGCCGCGTATTCTCATGCTATGAGATTCGCTGTCGCTTTTATTCTGACGCTCGTGTGGCTGACGGCGGCTAGGGCATCCGATAAACCGGACCAACCGAAGCCCATCGCCACGGTCGTGGGGCAGAAGTTCAAAATCGTTCTCCTATCTAATCCCTCTACCGGTTACCATTGGCTGCTGGCAAAGCCACTGGATAAGTCCCTGCTCAAACAAATCGGCAAGTCTTACAAGAGACCCAGGACAAATCGCGAGGGTGCGGCTGGCAAAGAAGAGTTGGTTTTCATCGCCACCGGAGAGGGCAAAACTGAGATCCGACTCAAATACGCCCGGCTCTGGGAACAGGACGCACCCGCGGCGCAAAGCACAAACTTTGTGGTACTCATCAAGGCGAGTGCTCCCTGAGACCGCGATTTTAGTTGCCCAAGCACGGCTTAACTGATAGCCTTCGGACATGCATCATGAAGGGACCTTAAGCCTAGCCGCTTCATTCACAATTCAACCCAAAGGATACACCATGAAACGAGCGATTCCATTCGCACTGGCCGCTGTCTGTTTGTCCCTCCACGCGGCCGATTCGAGTCTCAAGGCAAGCCTCACGGGCGCTATCAAGGCCCTTTCCGATCAACCCAACTATAGCTGGAAGACCACTGTCGAAGTGCCTGAGGACAGCCGCTTCCGCCCCGGTCCCACTGAAGGCAAGACCGAGAAGAGCGGTCTCACGCATCTCGTCCTGCACTTTGGAGACAACGCCACCGATGTCGTGCTAAAGGGAAAGAAAGGCGCCGTCAGCCGCGAGGGGGAAGGGTGGCAGTCGCTTTCGGAGTTGGAGAATAGCGAAGGGCCGAGACGCTTCCTGGCCTTCCTTATCCGGAATTTCAAGGCCCCTGCGGCGGAGGCCGCCCAGTTGGTTTCCTATGCCAAGGAGATCAAGCAAGACGAGCCGGGAGTCTATTCCGGCGATCTGACCGAGGAAGGGGTTAAGAACCTTTTGAGCTTTCGCCGCCCCGGCGGTGGCGAGGGGCCTGAGGTCAGCAATCCGAGCGGCTCCTGCAAGTTCTGGCTCAAAGACGGCGCCCTTGCCAAGTACCAGTTCAAGGTCAAAGGCACGATGAGCTTCAACGGCAATGACTTCGATATCGACCGCACCACGACCGTCGAAATCAAGGATGTCGGCACGACCAAGCTCAACGTGCCCGAAGCCGCCAAGGACAAAATGTCCTAAGCGCGCCCTCAGCAGGCGACGATCTTCGAGAGCCGCACGACCAGGTCTCTCAGGCCCTCGGGCGTGCTGCCGCCGGGCTGCTCGGTGATTGCCCAGCCCTCGTAGCCGACATCATCGACGGCCTTCATCACCGCAGGCCAGTCGTCATCGCCTTCAAGCAGCTTGACATCGAAGCCCTTCCAGAGACCTTCGTTGTCCCGCTTCTTGCGGCTGTACTCCTTGATATGGAGCTTTTGGATGCGCTTGCCGAGGATATGAATCCACTGCTCCGGCCAGCCGAAGTTGACTTCGTTGCCGACATCAAAGTGCCAGCCGACGGCGGGGCTGCTGAATTCATCAACGAACCGCCTCGCTTCGAGTGGGCTTAGGAGGAAGTGGTTCCAGACGTTCTCGATAGCGATTTTCACCCCGAGCTCCTCCGCCAGCGGAACCGCTTTGCGGATCTCCGCCTGCGACCGCTCGTAAGCCTGGTCATAAGACACCTGTTTGGTGACGACACCAGGCACCAGCAATATCGACGTGGCACCGTAGGTCTTGGCGTCGTGCAAGGTATGCCGGAGGGCTTCCAGTCCCTCCTTGCGCACGGCAGGATTGGGGTCGGTGAGCGGTTTGCTCCAATGATACGACCCGCACACGCTTGGGATCACCAGGCCGGTTTCGTCCCGCGCCCGCAGCACTTCATCCCGGTCCATGTGACTATTCATCTCGACCCCCTCAAATCCGGCATCCTTGAGGGCTTTCATCTTTTCCAGGACGGAGCCTCTTACGCCTACCGTGCCCCAGGTGATGCCCTTGCCCAGATGGCGTTTGGCGGCGGCCTCGGTGGATGTTGCTTCCTCGGCGCGCAGTGCCGCAGGCGCAAGTGCGGCCAATGTCAGGGCGCTTGACCCGGTTTTTATGAATTCGCGGCGGTTCATGTGAGTCCTCCTGGGGTTCAAACCAGCGGGGTTTCGCCAGGCACGGCCATGGGCCGAATGGGAAGTTTCATGTCCCAGGTCAGGTTGTCCGGAACGAGTTTCTCCTGGGAATTCAGGGCCTCTTCCCAACTGACTTCCTTGCCGGTGTAGGCGGCAATGCGGCCCATCAGACCCATCAGCGTGCTTTGGGCCATCCAGTGGCCGTCGTTGAGATGGTTGCCGCTTCGGATGCTGGCGAACAACTCGTTATGCTCGACCTGGTACATGTCGCTACTCGGCCCGTGATAGCGCCAGAACATCTTTCCATTGCGTTCGAAGTAGGGCGCCTGCCAGCCGGGAATCTTGCCAAAACCATTCGAGGCCATGATGTAATCGGAGTTCTCGGAATAGGTGTTGGAGACCTGGCGCTGGCCAACAAATCCGCGCACATTATTGGGGAACTCATAGACCACGAACATGTGGTCGAAGATGTTGCCCTGGTTGTTCGGCGTCCCGCGCCCGCCGACCGCCACAGCCTTGAGCGGATGCTGGTCTTTCATAGCCCAGGCGACCTTATCCACGCTATGGCAGCATTGCTCGACATAGCCGTCTCCCGACAGCCACACGAAATTGTACCAGTTGCGGAGCTGCCATTCCAGGTCGGTGGAATCCGCGGGACGATCACTGGCGGGGGGCATGGGCCGGACCGGGCCGGTGTAATAAGTCGCATAGATGGCGCGAATGTCGCCAATGGCCCCTTCGTGGATGCGCTTGTAGAACTCGCGCCGCGCGAAATCGCGCCGCCAACAGAACCCGGCGACAAGGGAAATATTTTTCTCGGGCACAAGATTCGCCGACTCCATGACCGAGCGGATGCCGGGGACGTCGGTGGCCATCGGTTTCTCGCAGAAAACATGTTTTCCGGCCTCAATCGCCGCCCGCAGCATCACCGGACGGAAGCCGGGCGGGGTGGTCAGGATGACCACATCCGAGTTTTCAATAACCTTCTTGTAAGCGTCCAGGCCGATGAAAGAGGTCTCCGGAGTCACCTTGACTTTGTCCGGGTGCTGCTTCTTGAGAATAGCCAGGCTGCGCTGGAGCTGGTCGTCAAAGACATCCGCCATTGCATAGAGCACGGTGTCCTTATCCGCATTAAGCGCCTGGCTGGCCGCGCCCGTGCCGCGTCCGCCGCAACCAATCAGGCCGACCCGGAGCGTCCCGGTCGCGCCCTGGGCGAAGAGCTTTTGCTGGAGGATAGCGGGGGCGGCCAAGACGCCGCCGACCAGAGCTGAAGTTTTGAGAAAATCCCGGCGTGTAGTCACATTTGGCGTATTCATAACGAGTATTGCGCCTATAGTGCGCCCCACGTGGCCAAAAAGTAAACACCCAAATTGAGTTGTTTCTGGGGTATATTTTGGTGTATAAAAGGGCGCTTTAACGCATGCGATTTCTGATGCTCAATTGGCGAGACCCGAAGAACCCGCTGGCTGGCGGGGCCGAACGGGTCACCCAAGCCTATTGGACGGCTCTCAAGGAGCGCCGCCACGAGGTCTATTGGTTCTCAAACGATTTTCTCGGAGCCGCGCCACAGGAGACCATCCAGGGTATCCAGGTCATCCGAGGTGGAGGCCGTGGCTCGTCGGTCTTGAAGGCGATTCAATGGTTTCGGCGCCAGAAGCCCTTCGACCTTGTGGTTGATCAGCATCACGGCATTCCTTGGTTTGCCCCCTGGTGGTCCGGCGCAAACTGCCTCGCCTATCTGCACGAGGTCCTTGGCCCGATTTGGGGAACATTTTACTCCTGGCCCCTGGCCACCCTCGGACGGTGGCAGGAGCGATTCATGCACGGCCTCTACCGGAACATCCCCTTCTGGGTAGGCTCCGAATCGACCGAGCGAGCCCTGCATCGGCGCGGCGTCCGCAATGTGACCGTCATCCATTACGGCATTGACCTCGAGCCGCTGGCCCAGCTCGAACCCAAATCGCTCAACCAGCCTTTGGAACTAATCGCCGTCTCCCGCCTGGCCCCCAACAAACGCATTAGCCACGCCATCCGGGCGGTGAAAGCCCTGCTCGAACGCGGCGTCCATGCCCGGTTGACTATTGTCGGAGGCGGAGTCTTCGAGAGCGTCTTGCGCGACCTCGTCAACCAACTCCAATTGCATCAAGCCGTCACCTTCGCCGGAATCCTTTCCGAAACCGAGAAAGACCGCCGGCTCCGCCAGGCGCACCTCCTCGTCCACACCTCCGTCCGGGAAGGTTGGGGGCTGAACGTGCTGGAAGCCAATGCCATGGGAACCCCGGCGGTGGTTTATCCGGTCGATGGCCTGGTCGATTCAACCATTCACGATGAAACCGGGTTGGTC
>JBJKSV010000567.1:0-5199 GCA_046703605.1 Limisphaerales bacterium | reverse complement strand
CCGAGACTATGGGCTCTCTGGATGGCTTTCCTGCCCCGCCAGGCGCAATGTTTCCTTCATCACAGCCGGATCATCCATGGGGATGGATGCTGTGCGGCGGGCTTGACCGTAATCCGGGTCGTGCGGGTCTTTGGCCTTTTCCGGGTCAAAGATGCGCGGGTCCACAGGCCGGCAGGTGTAAGGGCGGAAGTCGGGCTTGGTGGTGAAGCAATCGGAGAAATCGTTGGCCAGCGCGTCGAAAAGGTTCAGAGGCGGCAGGCCGAAGATTTCGTAGAGGGTGCGGTGCATGCTCAGGATGGTGGTGTGGCGGTGGGAGACGTAACCGTGCTTGATCCAGGGGCTGATCGCCAGCAGCACGCTGCGCTGGGCATCTACATGGTCGGGTTCGCCTCCCGAATCGTCCTCCGTGACGAAGATGGCCATGTGCCTCCAATAAGGGGTGTGTGAGAGGAACTCGACGATGCGGCCCAGTGCCAGGTCGTCGTCCGCCATCCAGGAGGCCACATAGGGGTAGCCTTTGCCAGGTCTGGGAGAGGTGCCGTGATCGTTGCACAAGGCGATATTCAGGAAGCTCGGAAGAGGCTGTTTCTTGCTCAGGAAAAGTTTCTCCACATCTTGCATGAACCAGTGAGCCCGGTATTGGTCCGGGATATTCATGTTGAAGATGGGGAAGCCGAAGCAAGTGTTCTGGTAGAGCACACTCGACATCGGGATGTTGACCACCTCCCGCGCGCCGGTGGGGTGTTCGTCCTCATCTTCCTCGACGCCGGGGAATTCGAAGCCCTCGCCATAGTTGCGGAAGGCGATGCCGTGCCGGGCCAGGTGTTCCCACATGGCCCCCGCCTCCGGGTAATCCTCCGGGATGAGGGAGCCGTTTGAACCCATGGAATAGCGCCGGCCCGGGGCGGGACTGGCGGCGTCGAACGACCAGCCGACGGTGTAGGTCATCTGCATAAGATTGTCGGGCTGTACGCCAACGAGCCAGCGGTGTCCTACGCCCGAGGCCTCCGGCTCGACATAAAAGTTGTCGCTGACGGCGAATTGACGTGCCAAGGCATTGTGATTGACCATCACCGCGACATCCCTAAGGGTGGGCTGCCCCTTCTCCCGCAAAGTCTGGTGCAACCCCCACCGCAACAACGCGGGGTCGCTCCTGGCGCCGGGGATATGGTCGAAAATCGTGTCATAGGTGTGATTTTCCTTTGCGATGAAGACCACGTAGTGAATTTCTTTTGAGACCTGGCCGGGAACGGTGGGCACGATCGGGGAAGAGAGACCGGCTCGGTCCTGGCGGCGATCCACGATGCCATTATAGGCGAGCACATTGGCCGTCATTTCGTGGAGTTGAGCGTCGGTCGGGACATTCAGAACCGTCAGCACCCCGCGCATCCCGATAAAGGGGCTCGAGGGGCGGTCGGGGCCGGCATTCGGACCGTTGCCGAAACCGCGAAAGCATATACAGGCCAGTTGCCGGCCATCGGGCGAGACCTCCACCCGGTAGGGATACCACGCGGTGGGAATCTGGCCGAGGATTTCGAGCGTTTCCGCGTCCAGGACGGCGATGGCATTGATGCCGGACTCGGCCACGTAAAGGCGCTTGCCATCCGGCGAAAGGGCCATGCCGGAGGGGCCAACACCACGAAGGCGGGCCACGAGAGGCGAGGGCGCCAACCGGCGCGTTGTCTCGATCTGATTTTGAGGGCCATTCACACGCTGTACCTCGTCATTGTTCCCATCGGACACCCATAGGTTCGAGCCGCGCGCCAACACGAAGTTGGGCGCGCTGCCGCCGACCGTCTTGCCGTTATCCGATGGCGCGCCGATGAGCAGGCCGGTCTTGAGCCGGCTGACGACCTTCGGCGCCCGCGGGTCGGAAACGTCCACGCACCAGACGGAGAAAGAGGCGGGTACGTTTGGGTCGCCCAGTCCCGGGATTTTGCGGCCTTCGAATTCTACGCCCTCCCGAGCTTCCTTGCTGGGATAGCCGAAGGGTGGCCGCGTCAAGCCGCGGCTATCGAAGCCGGGCTTTGTCGGAGGTGGCACCGGGCTATACTCGAACAGGCCGATATTGGCCACATAGACCCGATTCCCCGCAACCGCCAGCGCATAGGGATAGCGGCCAACCGGGACGGAGCCGACCACCCGCCGCCGGGCGGTGTCGATGACCACGACGCGGAAATTGGCGACGTCGGCGCCGTACAAGAAGTGGCCATCGTCACTGGTTTTGAGGTCCACCACGTAGCTATCCGAGTAGCGGTGTCCGCCGACCCGTCCATTGAGTGGCACCTGGGCGATCTTCTTCCGCGCCGCGACGTCAAAGAAGTAAATCACCTCGCGTTCACCCCCGCTCCAATAGAGGGTTCGCCCGTCCGGGGAGAAGTCAGCGGCGCCGGTGTTGTCGCGCCGCCTGTGCCGGCGGTTGGCCTGCACTCGAACCTCGCTGACCTTGGGGTTGGCGCTTCGCCAATCGGTGACGAGTTGTCCGACGCCGTCGCTGGCGACAAAGAGCATCGAGCCGTCGCGGCTCATGGCCAGGCCGTAAGGCCAGCGCGCCACCGGAATCGAGCGGCCCACGGGTTTGAGGTAGCGGCCATTAGGCAGGATGGTCAATCCGCTGGGGTCGAATTTCGCATAAGTATCGACCGAGGGGGCATGAAGGTAGGGGAAATCCTGGGCTGAGACCTCAAGGTTCATCGCAGCGGCGAGCGCCGCGGCCATAACGAGCGCAGACGGGTTAGTCAATTTCACGAGTGATCGATGTTTGATTGTCACTATTGCCCAAGAGAGGCCCGATGCAAAGTCACATTCTTGTGAACCTCCTGGGCGATTATTCGGCTCCCCTCGACGTGCGGCTCTAAGAGCGCGGTTTAAATGTGGCAGCCCGCGCCAGGAGGCTCCATTCTTGGGTGATTTTCATTGGATGAGAACCTCCTAGCGTCGGCTGCTACGATGAATGTGGCATTTCCAAACACGCTCTGAGATGCCAACGGCCTTGGCGCGTACCGGCGAAGAGAGCCCAGCTCTGGAACTGACTACCCAAAATCGCCCATAGACACCCGTGACTGAATCCGGGTAGTATCGCGCCATGCTCGGTGAGTCCGAAAAACCAATTCCCCCTCGGCCGCGAAGGGCTGAGTGTGCGCCGCGCCCAAAAGCAATTTCCCATCAACTGAAACCACCGAATACTGGGGCATGCGGCGCGCGAGGCGCAATACGCCTGCTCGCGACCATTGTCGTGACCGTCGGGGCGCTCGCGGCCGCATGTTTGCCGGTCGCGGCCCAGCGCGTTCCGTCGATGTTGCGGTCCGGATATCTCAGTACGTGCGGCGACCAGATCGTGGATAGCAGCGGCGCTCCCGTACGCATCGCGTGTGTCGGCGGTTTCGGCTCGGTGATCTCTCCGCGGCGGCACTCCAACCGCAGGCGTCATCGAGACTTCGAGGCCACGATAGCGGCGGTCAAGAAGTGCGGCTTCAACTGCATTCGAGTCGATTACAACGACAAGAACATGTACGACGTTGACCAGATGGCTCTGTTCGATCATCTGGTCGCCGCGTGCAAGAAATGCGGCGTCAAGGTCATCTTCGACAACCACAACAACGAGGCCACCCCGGCCGATTGGGCCAATGCCGCCCAGCAGAAGTACGGCCTCTGGTTCGACACGGGCCCCGGCACCGACGGAACCGACGGCGCCGGCAACAAAGGAACCGTCTCCAGCGAGCAGTTCACCAAAGACTGGATCGCTTTCGCCAAACACTGGGCCGGAAACGACACCGTCATCGGCTTCGACATCCGCAACGAGCCGTGCGCCCACACCTCGACTCCTGCCCTCTGGGGTGGCGGCGGACCGACCGACATCCATGCGATGTACGAGCGCGTGGGCGATGCGATCCTCAAGATCGATCCCGACGCTCTGATCATCTGCGAAGCCGTGATCAACTACAACGTGGATTCCTACGAGGGCGATTTTACCCATCCACGGTGGCTTCCCATCAAGCTCTCCAATCCCAACAAGCTGGTTTACTCGGTTCACGAATATCCCAAGGAGGTGGGCGAATACAAAGGACCGGAGTTCGGTCCGGGCTACATCGCGCGGATGAATCGCACCTGGGGCTGGCTCGTAAAGCAGGACGTTGCTCCCGTCTGGATCGGAGAGATGGGCACGTCGGCAAACACGCCGAATGAAGTCGCGTGGGCCAAGACGTTGCTCAGCTACATGAACGGCAAGGCGCCTGACGGCATTCGCTTCAAGAAGGGCCAGCAACCCATCAGCGGGGATTGGTGGTGCTGGGGATGCCGTACCGGCGAGATTCCGGACGGCTGCCTGACGCCATCGGGTCAGTTGCGTCCTGAACAGGCCCCGTTCATCAAGCAAATGCTCTACTTGAGAGAATGATTAAAGGGGGGAGCGCCAGAGAGGCGCTGCCGGTACATCGCTATCTCATGGGCCGCATCGCGCGCGCTACAATGGCTAATCCCATGCCTGTTCCCTGGTATAGGTTTGAGGCAACCCCTCGCTCAAAAATGCCAACGATTTTGTCTTCCATCGACACGGCGTTGCTCCTGGCCGGCGTGCTCTACGACCGGCAGTATTTCAACGGAACCAATGACCTGGAGACCCGGATCCAAACCGCCGCCGAGGCCTTGTTCAACCGGGTGGATTGGAAGTGGATGGCGCGGGGAGGCGACGTCCTTTCCATGGGCTGGCATCCGGAAAGCGGTTTCATTTCCAGCAAGTGGGTCGGCTACGACGAGGCGATGGTTCTCTATTGCCTGGGACTGGGCGCCCCGACCAACCCGCTGCCGGCCTCCGCCTGGGCGCGCTGGACAGCCGGGTACACCTGGGCCACCAATTATGGGCAGGCCTTCGTTCCATTTTCCCCTCTCTTTGGCCACCAGTATTCGCACTGCTGGATCGACTTCCGCCATATCGCCGATGGCTACATGAACGCTCATCAGAGCACCTATTTTGAGAATTCGCGCCGCGCCACGCTCGCCCAGCGCGCTTACTGCATCGCCAACCCCTTGGGCCACGCCGGTTACTCCAGCAACGTGTGGGGACTCACCGCCTGCGACGGACCCACAGGCTATGCCGCCCACGGGGCGCCTCCGGCCCAGGACGACGACGGCACGATCGCCCCAACCGCCGCCGCGGGTTCCATTGCTTTCACCCCGGAGTATTCCTTGCAGGCTCTCGAG
>JBJKSV010000566.1:0-4105 GCA_046703605.1 Limisphaerales bacterium | reverse complement strand
GATGGCGTCTTTATTGGCCTTTGGGCGCCGGGTGCTGGGGTCGTAAACCTCCCGATTGAGTGGACGTCTCCGTCCCAAGGGCGCAGGCGGAGTTCATGGCGCCTTGAGCACGCGGAAGGGCTGCGCCCACGGGTCGATGCGGCAGATGGAGCGGTAATCGCATTGATCGCAGGCGGTGACTGTGCCTTTTCGGAATGGCGCCACGCCCGCCACGCCCGCGAAAATCTCCCGGCCCATTCTGCCAAGCGACAATTCGATCGAATCGAGCAGCGCCTCGAATTGGGCCGTCGAAAGGGCCTCTCAGGAGCTCTTGTAAAGCTGGCCGTCGTTCTTGAGCCGGTAGTTGAACTGGTCGCCCTGGCGGGCGTCGGCGCGAGCGTCAAGTTGAGGCAGGGCGCGGAGGTCGAATCGGCCAGTATGGCGGTAGGCGGCCTTGCGGGCGCTTTGCGGGTCGGCCAGGGCGTCGGAGCGGTTGCGCTCCAGGCCGTATTTGCCTTTGAGGTTGATGTAGAAGACCCCGACGGGAAGCAGATCGGCGACGCCGAACAGGCCGGCGGGATTTGGCCAGTGGCGGAGGACGTTCAGGTAAGCAAGCAACTGCAACTGCAGGCCATTGGCCACCAGAACCGAGTCAAGCTGCTTCTGGCTGGATTTATAGTCGAGCACGACGCACAGCGCGCGTCCGCTCTGGGCGTCCGGGCAAATATCGACGCGGTCAATGCGGCCATAAAGGTCGAGCCGCGCGCCGTTGTCCAGGGGAATTCTCCAAGGTGGGGCGGTCTCGTCTTCGCCGAAGGGCAGCTCGGTCTTGACCGGATCGAACCTGTATTGCAGGCGCATCCAGGTGACCAGGGTCTCGACAAAATCCTGGAGCGATTCGGTCAGAACGCGCGCCGTAAAGCGGCTCTGGTCGGTAGCCTGGAGCAATCCGTCGCGGTAACCGGCCAGCAAGCCCTCGGCAATTCGCTTGATGCGCTCGCGCGCTTCCTGCGGCGTGATATCCCGCCACCGCTTTTGCTCGCGGCTCAATTCCTCGTGGAACTGCGCCAACACGTCGTGCTGAAAACTTCCCTGTTCTCTGCGGTCGAGCTCGAACTGCTTGCGTTCCTCCGCGCGCAGACCCGAATGCACAAAGAATTTGAAGGGGCAGGCCGCGAATTGTTCCAAGCGGCTGACCGACGTGTTCAACACCGGCCCGTAGAGGCGGGCCGCCAATTCCGGCGACAGCCGCTGGTGAGACTCCTGGAGTTGGAAATGGCTGAGCCGTTCGACGGCCGAGGTCAACATCGGCGGCATTCTGAGTGCCTCCGAACGACCGGCTTGGAGGAGCCGCCCGATTACCTCGCAAGTGTGCTCGGCATCCCGCCAATCCACCGTCCGGGGCGCCCTCTCCCACTGCACCGAGGGGAAAAGCTTGCGCATAGATGCCAGAAGGGGCGACGGATTCAGCAGTCCGCCACCCGAGTCCTGAGAAGCGCAGGTGAGGATGAGCTGTTCACGCGCTCGTGTGCATGCCACATAAGCGTAATGCCGCTCGCGGCCCAAATGGCGCCGGCCTGCGGAGCCGATGAGGATGTCGCGCTTTTCCAACTCGAGCAGTTCCTGGTCGCTGAGCAATATCGTGGAGGTCTGTGGCGCGGGGAAAACGCCTTCGTTCATTCCCAGAACCAGGGCCAATCTCACATCGGGGTTTCGGGAGCGATCGATTGCCCCGATGAGGACCTGGTCCAGCGCGGGGGGGATGACGCCGACGGTCAGGTTGGCGAGGCCGGCGTCCAGGATTGGCAGCCAATCCCGCATCGAGAGCCGCTCGGAGGCGAACGCCAGTTCAATGTTCGCAAGCCAGCCATTCATCTGCTCCCAAACCGTCAGATGGACGGACGCGGGCAACCGGGCCCCCGAACCGAGCAGTTCCGCCGCAGCCCAATCGCTGAGGCGTTCTTCGACCTCGAGCTCGCTCCATAGTGCCCGCAGGGCCTCGGCCAATTCGCGCCCGGTTGGCCGTTTGCCGCACGAGGCAAGGGTCAGCGCCAGCCGTTGGAAAGGGGGCAGCAACCGCCTTTGCACGTCTTGCAACCACTGCGTGAGGGCCGGGTCATCGGCAATAGTGATCGGTTGGCGCCAAACGGCCCCTTTCCACCCTCGGGCCAGGGCCTCGTTCTCCAAGCTATCGATCTCCGAGTCTTTGGCCGCGACAAGGCCGGTCTTGAGCGTGGCAAACCAGTCGTCCGGCGCCCAATCAAAAGCCACTGTTCGCAAGGCGCCGCGGCTCAGCTCAGCCAGCGGGTGATGCGTCACGGACTCGCGGCGGTCCAGGAAAAATGGGATCTCATAGCGCGCAAAGATTCGCTGCAACGGCTCGTGGTAGTCGGCCAGGTTCCGAACGAGGACGGTGGCCTCCCGGTAGCGGCCTCCCCTCCTCAAGAAGCGCAGTATCTCGCGCGCCGCCACCGTTGCTTCCGCAACCGGGTCTGCGCACAGGACAATCCGCAGCGGAGCCGTTGCGCCAGGCGGTTCGACCTGAGCAGTTGCATCTGCCGTTCCCTCAGCCGGAGCGCAGGGTCGCGGCTCCGCCCACGCCTGTTCCAGGTGCAAGAGGGCCGGGTTCCGAAAGCGCGTTCGTTCCGCGTCGCGTGGCAGCACCTCAAAAAGCAGTTCCGCGCCGTCAATGCCCGCCAGCCGGCGTTTGCATTCCTCGAAGGACTTGCGCACCACCGACCAGCTCGAAAGCCACGAGACCTTCTCCGGTTGGAGACGGTCCAGGCAAAAGGTGAGGGTCGCCTGTCCACAGAACGGGATGAGGGCGGCAAGCAATTCCAGCTCCTGGAGGGAGCATTCAATGAAGCCATCGACCCAAAGTTGTTCTACCCAAAGCGTTTTCCGGGCAGCGTCGAGGTCAATTCTCACCGTTTCGGCGGTATGGGAGGACAAAGTGGCGGAAAGAGGTGCAGGATTGGCCCCGGCGCCGCTGGATTGCGCCTCTTTCAAGGCCTGCGTCGCGGCGGTGAACAGGCACTCGCCATCTCGCAAATCATGTTCCTCAAGCCATTCGAGATACGCCTGAAATAGCGTTGCCAAATCTTGCAGCTTGGAGGCCAGCGCATCGTCGTTTTCCATGCCGATGGCCAGTTCGCGCAATGATTGCGGCGTGAGCTGGTTGCGCTGAAACTCGCGCAGCAGCAAGCTGAGCTCCTGGGCAAAGCCGGTCAAACGCGCGCTGGCGCGAAAGAGCCTCAGGCTGTCCCGCCTCTTCGCCACCAGACTCCGCAGCACCATCACTCGCCCCTCCTCATCGAGCATTTGCGGGGGAGGCATGCGCAACAGGTCAAAGATGGCGTAGGCCAGCCGCTCGAAGGAGAGGATTTGAAGGCGGGTATAACCCGGAATGGCGGGGTCTTCCAGGAGCCGGCGTTCCAGTTGGTAGGTCGTCTGCTTCGGCGCCACCAGCCAAAGCGGCAAACCTGCCGCGGAGGCGCCAAGGCGTTCGCGCGCCTCGGCCAGGCAACGGAAGGTCTTGCCGCTGCCGGCCGGTCCCAACAAGAAACGGGTCCGCAGGCGCTCGTGCGGAACAGGCCGCAGGCGTGCCAGGTTGTCTTGGGTCCCACTTACTCTCATCGGCTGTGATGGACAAACGCCCACACCAGTCCCAGGAGCATCAAGAAAAACAGGATGAACAGGAAAATGAATCGGTTCCGGGCCACACGCTTTTCATAGCGCAAAGGGCGCAGTCCCTGGATACCGCCCGCGGCCAAATAGCTCACCAGTTTTGGATTGGTGGTGGTGGGGGCGCGGAAGTGATTGCGGATGCGGCGCAGTAATGCAAGCAAGTCGTACTTGCGGACACCCAGTTCATTGTAGTGCTGAGCCGTATTGGGGGGTTCGGCCTGGCCCTTTAACCTCGCCTGGTCCACCTCCTCGAAAATGGGGTCGTAACTGGATGGGCGTTGAGGAACGGAGGCTGAACCGTTGGAGGCGCCGGGCTTGTGGCTGAAAGTACCGCCGTGAGGGGTGGCGGTAGAGCGGATACGCGGCTGGTGATTTGTGGCGCCGCGCTGCAATTGGGCGTCGAGCCGCTTAATTTGAGCTTCGAGGTCCGCGATTTGGC
>JBJKSV010000565.1:0-4783 GCA_046703605.1 Limisphaerales bacterium | reverse complement strand
CGTTTGACCGTACTGTTTTCCATATTGACGTTCCCAGCACTGGCACCCGCGTGGCCATCGATATCCTCTGTGACATCATGCAGCATGCCACGCTGCCTCCTGACGAACTGGCCAAGGAGAAACAGGTCATCCTGCGCGAGATGGACATGAACACGGATGACCCGGGTCGGCGCGCCAGCCGCCGCTTGTTTGAGACCGCTTATACACGCAGCCCCTATCGCTTTACGGTGATCGGTTACCCGGACATCTTCAACGAGGTCGGTCATGAGGATATCCTCGCCTATTACCGCGAGAGATACGCGGCGAATAACGTGTTCTATGTCATCACCGGGGATGCCAAAAGCGAAGAGGTCATTAACCAGATCCAGGCTGCTTATGCCGAGTCCAAGGCCAAGGCCCAGCCCCCGATAGTCTTGCCCGAGGAACCGTCCCAAACCGCGCCGCGCGAGGTCGTCGAGGAAGCCCCGGTTGAGCTGGGTTACTTTCATTTCGCCTGGCATATCCCGGAGCTGCGGCATCCGGACATCCCGGCCCTCGACGTGCTGGCCGTATTGCTGGGGCACGGGCGCAGTTCGCGCCTGTTCCAAGAGGTGCGCGAGAAGGCGGGTGTGGTCAGCTCGGTGGATGCTTGGACGTATAGTCCCGGCAATCCGGGTCTGTTCGGCGTGAGCGCCACCGCCGACGCGGATAAGTTCGAGGCGGCCCGCCAGGCCCTCCTCGCCGAGGTCGATAAGATGAAATCTGCGCCAGTCACCGAGGGCGAGTTGGCCAAGGCCAAAAAGCAGTTTCTTTCGGCGACACTGGCGACGCGCAAGACCATGCAGGGCCAGGCCCAGGATTTAGGCTCAAACTGGCTGGCCGCCAATGACCTCGGTTTTTCGGACCGCTACCTTGCCGCCATCCAGCAGGTTACTCTCGCCGACCTCCAACGCGTCGCCTCGCGCTATCTCGCCCCGGAGAATCGCACCCTTTACGCCCTTCTCCCGCAGGGGGCTGTGCCCCGAACCGCCGTTTCCACGGAGATTTTCACCGAACACCCGATTCAGCGTCTCGAACTGCCTAACGGCCTGCGCCTGCTCGTGAAAGAGGACCACCGGCTCCCGTTTGTGGAGTTTCGCGCTGTCTTCAAGGGCGGCGTTTTGGCGGAGAGCGCCGACAAGAGCGGTCTGACCCAACTCTTGAGCAAGATGCTGTTGAAAGGGACTGCCGGCCGCTCGGCCGAAGCCATTGCCCAAGAGATTGAATCGGTGGGCGGGAGCATCGACAGCTACGGCGGCAACAATAGTTTTGGCCTCAACGCGGAGGTGCTCAGCAGCGATTTCGCCATCGGCTTGGACCTGGTGAGCGATGTCTTGCTGCACCCGGCATTTCCCGCGCCGGCCCTTGAGCGGGAGCGCGAAGTCCAGTTGGCGGCCATCCGGGCGCAACGCGACCAACTCCTCCAGTGCGCGTCCAAGGCGATGCGGCGCGCCATGTTCGGCGAGAAGGGTTATGGTCTGGATCTGCTCGGATGTGAAGAGAGCCTGGCGGCCATTCAGGTTCCTGATTTGCAGGCCGTTCATCAAAGATTGGTCACGCCAGAAAATTGCGTCCTGGCCATCTACGGAGATGTGGAGACCGCGGCGGTGCGCGCCGCAGTCGAGAAGGCCCTCGGCCAGTGGAAGCGCAACAGCACGGCCTCTGGCGCTATCGTGTCTGAGGCAGCGGCGGCTCTCAATGGGGTAAAGCGTGTCATGGAGATGCGTGACAAGAAGCAAGCCGTCATCATCCTTGGATTCCCCGGTGCCACGCTCTTTGATGAAGACCGCTATGCCCTTGAACTCCTGCAGGAGGCGTGCAGCGATCTGGGGTCGCGCCTCTTCTTGCGCATCCGGGAAGAGCTGGGCCTGGCCTATTACGTCGGGGCGCAGAATTTTCTCGGCTTGGTTCCGGGCTATTTTGCCTTTTACGCGGGGACAATGCCCGAGAAAGCCGAACTGGTGGAAAAGGAACTCCTCGCCGAGGCGGAGTTGTTGCGCGCGGAGGCTCTGAGCGAAGCGGAGCTGAACCGAGCCAGAGCCAAGGTCATCGGCCAAAAGAAGATTGCCCGCCAGGACCTCGGCAACCTTGCCATGACGACCGCCCTGGACGAGCTCTACGGCCTGGGTTACTCCCATATCGACCAGGAAGACGCCCTTTATGAGGCGGTCACTCTCGACCAGGTCAAGGCTGCCGCCCGAGCGCACCTGAAACCCGGCGCACTGGTGATTGCCACGGTCAAGGGCATCGGGGTCAGTCCTGCATCTTTTTCCGCCACCACGCCTTCCATTGCGGCGGAAAAAGTGAGGACTGACCCCGACGGAGCTAATCGCACCGCCAACGAGGCCTCATGAAGCCGCCGCTGGATTCTTCGATCGGCAAATACGGCGTCTCCTCCCTCGCGAGTGGTCTGGCCACAAAGCACTTCCACGCGATGGCCAAGCCGGTCGGCTCGACCTGCAACCTGGATTGCAGCTATTGCTATTACCTGAGCAAGGAGACCCTGGCTAAAGGACCGGGTGCGGGTCGGATGTCGGATGAGACCCTGGAGCTGTTTATCAAGCAGTATATCGATGGGATAACGGGCTCGGAGGTGGTCTTTTCGTGGCAAGGCGGCGAGCCGACGTTGCTGGGCCTGGAGTTTTTCCGGAAGGCCGTCGCCTTCGAGAAGAAGCATGCCAAACCCGGCCAGCGCATCGAGAACGATCTGCAAACCAACGGCACGCTCCTCAACCAGGAGTGGTGTGAGTTTCTCAAGGAACATCGTTTCCTGGTCGGTTTGAGCATCGACGGCCCGCGCGAAATCCACGACCACTACCGCGTGACCAAAGGAAATCGGCCCACGTTTGATAAGGTTTTCGCGGCAGGCAAGCTGCTCCAACGCTTTGGCGTTCCATTCAATACCTTAACCTGTGTTCACCGATTCAATGGACGCCGCCCGCTGGATGTCTATCGCTTTCTGCGTCAGGAGCTCGATTCCACCTATATCCAATTCATTCCTATCGTCGAGCATCGCACCTTCGAAAAGACCGCGCCCCAGACTTGGAACAGCGCCGAACTGCCCAAGGGCGGCGACCCGGAGGCGCGGCCTGGGAACGCTAATTCCATCGTGACGGATTGGTCGGTGGACCCGGATGACTGGGGCTATTTCCTGTGCAAGGTATTTGACCGGTGGCTGAACCAGGACATTGGCAAGGTGATGGTCAACCATTTCGAGACGCTCGTGGCGCAACACCTCGGTTTGCCTTCCCAGATGTGTGTCTATAGCGAGGTCTGCGGCAGAGGCGTCGCGGTGGAGAACGACGGCAGTGTCTATGCCTGTGACCACTACGTCTATCCCGAATACCGCTTAGGCAATCTGAAAACCGGGCGCCTGGGCGAAATGGTCTTCTCGCCAGACCAGGTAAAGTTCGGCTATGCCAAGAGCCAGACCTTGCCGCAGTATTGCCGCCAGTGCTCGTACCTGAGGGACTGTTGGGGCGAATGTCCCAAGAACCGGCTCATCCGCACTCCTGATGGCGAGCCGGGATTGAATTACCTCTGCCGTGGGTTCAAGACGTTCTTCGCCCACGCCCTGCCCGAGGTGGAGCGCATCGCCAGCCGTCTGCGCAAGGAACCCGTGCGTCCGAAGAGGCGCATGTGAGACGTGCCGGCGGGACGGCGCTCAGCGCGCATGTTCTTGCCGGTGACAGCCGCGAATTGAGAATTGACAATTAAGAATTGTGAATTGTGAATTGAGTTTTGTCTCGTGACTGCTCAGGCGGTGATAGGAGCGCGGGCGGCGTGACCTGACCAGTTACCTGGTCGCAAAGCGTTGGTTCGACTTCCAACTGCCCGAATCCGTGAAGTTGGGTTAAAAGCGGGAAAAGTCAGAGGACGCCAGGTCTTGGCTGGCAGTGCGTAATGTCCTCGGTCGTGCCACGTTGCGCATCTGCCACTTCTTTTGCTCCAGTATTGGGCATCTGCCCAGCAACAGCAACGACCCGCGGCGAATGGCAAATGGCAAATGCGCAATGCCCAATGTGAAATGGCGCGCGGCCCGTGTAATCGGCGTTGGGGGGATTTCCCTGGGATCGACCCCGGCGCTCTCACCGCAAATAAGTGCAGTGGTCCTCAATCCATTTCACGTCGCGGTCGGTGGGTGAAGTCTGCCTCCCGGGCTTGGCCTGGCCCAACGGCACCAGCGTTGTTGCTTCGGCCCACCGGTGTCTCTCCACGTGACCGTCGGCAAAGGAGACATTGGCCGCACCGTTGTGGTAATCGGCAGGGTAATCGATCAGCCAATAGGGATTGGGGGCGCCGCTCCCATCCCGCGTTCCCGTGTTGCTCATGTCCACCCCGAAAAAGCCGTCGTTGATGCTGTCGCTCCGCTCGTCCAGAAAAACGAAGATGCGGCTGGGCTTCTCGATCTCCGCCGCCTTCCGGAACGTCTCGTAAAGGGCGTTGCCGCCCGCAGTGAAGGCGGGCGTGCCCCTGATGCGCGTCGGATTCAAACGGCAGTTCATCGACATGCTCCGCAAGAACCGGCTCTTGTCGCCGGGACATTTATAAATCCCGGGGCTGGGGATGTAGCGGGCCAGGGAGGACTCGGACGGGTCGATGAGCAGGTGGGTGTTGGTGGCGTCGTTGGCCCGGCTCATCGTGCCCGCCACCCAGTTGGTGAACACCCCCATGCCGTCCTGGCCATCGGCGTTGCAGGGCAACTGGCCATTGCTGTCGTCGCTGTACATCGTCCAGGCCTTGAGCAGTTGGCGCAGGTTGCTGG
>JBJKSV010000564.1:0-11495 GCA_046703605.1 Limisphaerales bacterium | reverse complement strand
GACAGGGCCAGGGGTCTCTGGTAGGTTGGCGGCGTTTATGGTATCCATTGCCACCAAATGGATCGGCGAATGGCTCGAAGGGCTGGGTCAGATAACGCTGCTGGCGCGAGAGGCCTTCGCCTCGATTCTGGCCGTTAGAGTCTCCTGGCGCGAGTGGCTTTACCAGGCCTATTTTGCGGGCGTAAAGTCGCAATCGGTTGTGCTCATCACCGGCGCGTTTACGGGAATGGTGCTGGCCGCCCAGACGTATTTTCAGTTCCACAAGGTGAAGATGGAGACGGCGACGCTAGCGGTGGTGAGCGTGTCGATGTGCAGCGAGCTGGGGCCGGTGCTGACCGGGTTGATGGTGGCGGGAAGGGTCGGGGCGGCGATTGCGGCCGAACTGGGCACGATGCGCGTGACGGAACAGATCGACGCGCTGCGCAAGCTGGCCACGCATCCGGTGGATTACCTGGTGGCGCCACGGCTGCTGGCACTGCTCGTGGCGCTGCCTCTGCTGACGGCGGAGGCGATTACAGTCGGCATCGCCGCCGGGTATATGGTCGGGGTTTATTTGCTGGGAATCAACGGCGCTTATCTGTGGTTTAACATGATCAAGTACACCGGGACGTCGGACGTGGCGATCGGGCTGAGCAAGGCCTTTATCTTTGGAGGGATCGTCGCGCTGGTGGGCTGTTACAAGGGCTTGTTCTGTGACGAAGGGGCCCAGGGCGTCGGCCGGGCAACGACTGAAGCGGTGGTCTATTCTTCGATCACGATCCTCATCAGCAATTTCTTTCTGACCTTGTTTTTGACCAGGATTTTCAACGGAGTATGATCGAGGTCCGCAACCTGCACAAGAGCTTCGGTTCGCATGAGGTCCTGGAGGCGATTAGTTTCCAGATCGAAAAGGGCGAATCGGTGGTGATTATCGGGCGCAGCGGCGGAGGCAAGAGCGTCTTGCTCAAGCATTTGGTGGGACTGCTCAAACCGGATGCGGGGCAGGTGCTCATCGAGGGCGAAGATATCGTCCCCATGAATGAACGGCAGCTCTTGCGGGTGCGCCGCAAATTCGGGATGCTGTTCCAAGGCGCCGCGCTGTTTGATTCGCTGACGGTTGCCGAGAACGTCGCGTTTGCGTTCCGGGGTGACCGCTCGATTCCCGAGCCTGAGATGGCGCGCAAGGTAGCCGATGTTCTGGAGATGGTCGATTTGCCGGGGACTCAAGACAAAAGCCCGTCCGAACTCTCCGGCGGGATGCGCAAGCGGGTGGGATTGGCGCGCGCTATCATCTATCAGCCGGAGATTGTGCTCTACGACGAACCGACAACCGGGTTGGATCCGATTGTATCGGACAGCATTGACAAGTTGATCCTGCGGGTGCGCGACCGGCTGGATGTCACCAGCGTGGTGGTGACGCACGACATGCGCAGCGCGCGGCGCCTGGGCCAGCGGATCCTGATGCTCCACAAGCGGAGACTCTACGCCACAGGGACTCCTGAAGAGATTTTTAACTCGCAAGACCCGGTCGTGCGCCAGTTTGTTGAAGGCGTGGCGGACGTGAAGGAATCGCTGTTTTGATATGAGAAAGCGGCTGGAGTGGAAAGTCGGAGTGTTCGTGTTCATTAGCTTGGCGCTCCTGGCGGGATTGCTCATAGAGTTTAGCAAGGGCGTGTCGATGTTCCGCTCCACTTACGCGATCGTCCTGGAGTCCAGCAATGTTTCCGGGCTAAAGGTCGGCGCGCCGGTGATGATGTCCGGCGTGCAGGTTGGCCGGGTGTCCAGTATCAGCCTCGAGGCCGGCGGAAGGATGGCCACGGTGGACTTGACCATCTACAGCCAGTTCCCGATCCACCAGGACGCCCAGTTCCTCTTCCGCACGGCCGGCCTGCTTGGCGACGAATACGTCGCGGTGGTCCCCACGGCGAATAGGGCGCCCGTTTTCCACACCGGTTCGCCTCCGGCGCGCGCCGAACCGCCGGTCGGTTTCGAACAGATCGCCCGCACAGCCGGCAATCTGGCTGAGACGATTGACGTCACGGTCAAACGCCTCAATGCCCTCGTCGGCGACATCCAGCGACTCCTGCTCAACAGGGAAACACTGACCAACCTCGCCAATGTCGTCACCAACGTGCGCGACCTCTCCGGCCAAGCTGCCTTGGCGGCCCACAACATCAATACGCTCTTGATCACCAACACTGCCCCGCTGAACCTCTCGATCAGCAATCTTACTTCATTTAGCCGGCACCTCAGCAGTTTTGGCGAGGGCCTGCAGAGCTTGCTGGCAACCAACAGCGAGAATATCACCGCCTCCATCCAGAACCTCCGCGACACAACGCGCGCTATGACCAACCTCGTGGGGCAAGTCCAATCCGGGAAAGGCGTTGCCGGCATGTTGCTCAGCAACAACGAGTTCGCCTCCGACCTGAGCGAGATCGCCCACAACCTGAGCATCACCAGCAGCAACTTGAACCGCTTGGGCTTTTGGGGAATCCTATGGCATCATAAGCCTCCCAAACCATCCGAGCCTGCGGAACGGTTGACCAGTCCCAAGAACCCCTTTCATTAAATTATGGCGCTCTGGGTTATCCGCATTCTTTTCTTGTCCATGTGTACGGTCGGCGGCTACGCCGTCAGCCAGGTCCGCCCCGAGTACGTGGCCCTGCCTCACGCCAGCCTCTTCGGGATGACGGTTGGCTTCGGCTTCGGCTGGCTCATGATAGCCATCGACGAGATGCTCAAAGGCTTCTCGCTGCGCGCCTTTTCCGCTACCACATTCGGCCTGTTGCTCGGCACGGTCGTGGCGCTGCTCATCGACCGCTCCGGCCTGTTTCAATATGTCGCAGAACCGACCACCCGATGGCTCATCCGGCTGTGTCTATTTCTGAGCTTCGGCTACATCGGCATCATTCTCGCCATGCGCAGCAACAAGGAGGATTTTTCCCTCATCATTCCCTATGTACGTTTCACGCGTCAGAACAAACCGGACAACCTGCTCCTGCTCGACACCAGCGTCATCATTGACGGACGCATCGCCGACCTCATCGAAGGCAACTTCGTCGAGGGCCTGATCGTCGTTCCCCGGTTCATTTTGAAGGAGCTCCAGCAAATCGCCGATTCCACCGATCCGGTCAAGCGAGCTCGAGGGCGCCGCGGCCTGGAGATGCTCAACCGCATCCAGCGCAATCCCCGCAACGAGGTGAGAATCCACGAGGGCGATTTTCCCGATGAAAAAGAGGTCGATGGCAAGCTGGTGCGCCTGGCACACAATCTCGGCGCCAAGCTTTTTACCAATGATTATAATCTGGGCAAGGTCGCCGAACTGCAATCGGTCAGCTACGTCAATCTGCACGAGTTGGCCCGGTTCATGCGTGCCATCCTGCTGCCAGGCGAGATGATCTCCTTGCGGTTGGTTCGCGAAGGCAAGGATAAGGGGCAGGGCGTCGGTTATCTGCCGGACGGAACGATGGTGGTGGTCAATAACGGTCAAATGGCAATAGGCCGCCAGGTTGAAGCTCAGGTCCAGAGCATGATCCAGACCGGGGCGGGCATTATCATCTTTGCGGATTTGAAACAATCCTTGCCTGAGCCGACGCAAGACAACTGGTCGCGTGGAGCGACCCCATCACCAGCATGAAATTTGCGATTTTAGATTTGCGATTTGCGATTGCTGTGGGAAGCGGCGGGGGTGCCTTTCCGACGTCATGGAGGCATGCCGGGAGCCGGGATGTCCCCAGCCCTTCCGAATCCACCCACGGTCCACCATCCACCATCCACCATCCAACAATCCACTAGTCCACTAGTCCACTAATCCATTTCCCCCTTCCCCCACTGCGCCTATGTCCTTAGTCACCGTTTATGCCACCCTCAACCTGGCCGACGCCGAACTGGTTCGGTCGAGGCTCGAAGCTGCTCAATTCCATCCTGTGTTGATGAACGACATTGCTTCCAGCACGTATGGCCCCATCGCCGCGGGCGGCATCCTCGTGCAGGTGCCCGAAGAGGAGGCGCGCGAGGCCAGACAATTCCTGGAGGCCGGAACCGAATGACCAGCGAACCGGCGCTCAGGCCGCTTGCTCTTAACGCAACAGCCGTCACTATTCCGAAGCATGAAGCGCGATAACGCTAAACTGTTGCGGCGGCTCCAAAAAGTCCTGCCGCGGGGAGAATTGAGCCTCCAGCCCTCGGTTCTCAAGGAACATGCCCAAGACAAGTGGTTCGCGGCTCACCAGCCGGATGCGGTGGCTCTGCCGCGCAGCGTGGAGTCAGTCTCAAAGCTGCTCCGTTTCGCAAACGAACATAAACTCCCCGTAACACCTCGCGGCGCCGGCCATGGCTACGTCGGGGGTTGCGTCCCGATTCAAGGGGGCATTGTGCTTTCGCTGGCGCGGATGAACCGCATAAAGGAAATTGACGCGGCGGATTTCGTGGCCGTGGCGCAAGCGGGAGTCGTGACGGCAGATCTGCAAAGCGCCGTCGAAAAGAAGCGACTATTCTATCCTCCCGACCCGGCCAGCCGCGCGGAGACGTTTATCGGCGGGAACATCGCCACCAACGCAGGCGGGCCGCGCTGCCTCAAATACGGCGTGACCCGCGATTACGTGCTCGGCCTGGAAGCCGTCCTCGCCAGCGGCGACATCGTGAGGGTCGGCGGCCGCACCCACAAGAACAAGACCGGTTTCGATCTGGCCCGCCTGTTCACCGGTTCCGAGGGCCTTCTGGCCGTCGTGACTGAGGCGACTCTCAAGCTCCTGCCCTTGCCCCCCTTCCGGGCCTGCCTGGCAGTCGGATTCAGTTCCATGCGCCCGGCGCTGCGAACCATGCAGACCATCTTCGCCGCCGGGATCCTGCCCGCCGCGCTGGAGGTTGCCGATGCGTTCACCCTTGCCGCGGCCTACAGGCGCACCGGCAGCACCCAACTTCGCGGATGCCGGGCGCACCTGATTATCGAACTGGACGGGCAGGAACGTTCTGTTCGCTACGAAATAAGCCAGGTCGAGGCCATCGCGCGCAAGCTCGAACCGTTGTTTGTCCGTCGCGCCTTCGGAAAGGAGCAGTGTGAGGCCATCTGGGCCGTTCGCCGCGAATTCTCCTACGCCCTGCGTGATACGGGTTTGACCAAACTAAACGAGGACATCGTCGTGCCGCGAGGCCGGCTCCAGGACTTGTTCCAGTTCGCCGCCCGGTTGCAGAAAAGTCACGACCTGCCGGTCGCGTGCTTCGGCCATGCCGGCGACGGCAATATTCATGTCAACGTCATGGTGGACTACAACCAGCCCGGCGCGCGCCAGCGGTGCGACGCGGCGTTGGACGAGCTTTTTCAACAGGTCGTCGCCTGGGATGGCGCCATCTCGGGCGAGCACGGAATTGGTCTCGCCAAGAAGACCTGGTGGCCCCTGGCCGTCTCCAAAGAGGTGCGCGATTTGCACGGCGCCATCAAACGCGCCCTGGACCCGCGTGGAATCCTCAACCCGGGGAAGTTTGTGTAGGCGCCTGCGACATCGGCAGGCTGAAACCGCGGGGGGACGGTCCACAAATGAGACTGACAAAGGAATGGGGGCAAGGGAATGCAGTCTGAAAGGGGCCTCGCTGGGAGGTCTGAGGCGGAGCCTCGTTAGCTTTGTTCCCTTCTCTCAGGGGTCCTGGTGAGCGCTGGCTTCCCAAGCGTTGTTGGCCCGATTGACGTCGGGCAACAGATGATCGGGGTCAAGAATCACAGACTTCAGCTCGTGCGTTGTATTTACGCGGAACGTATGCGTGCCGCCATCCTCCCAGATCTCTACCGGCAGCCGGATGCGCTGTGTTCGTCCACTGACTTCAATGACCTCGGCCAGCACCGGCATGGGCAGCCGCCGCAAGTTGGCGATGGTGATCTCGGCGCCGTCGGCAGGATCATCTTTCACATATTTCACGCCCTCCACCGCCTGATCCAATTGCCAGTTGTGCTCAAACCAGCCCCGCCAAAACCACGACAAATCTTCGCCCGCGCCGTTGTCCATGGCACGGAAGAAGTCCCAAGGCGTCGGATGCTTGAAGGCCCAATCGGCGATATAGTGGCGGAAGGCGTAGTCGAACCGGTCATGTCCAAGAATGACCTCCCGGAGCAGCACCAGGCCAAAGGCCGTCTTGAAATACTCGACCGGGTGCAAGTCCCGTCCGGGAAAAGCATCAGCCAGGGACATAATCGGAGGAATGTGCGAGGTCTGCATCACGGGCACAATCTCCTCGGCGGGATTGCCGCCGTGCGGGGCGTATTCGCCATCCCGCTTGGGGGCGTATTCGCCGTGGTTGAACTGTTCCGACGCATAGACATCAATGAAGGTATTGAAGCCCTCATCCATCCAGGCATTTCGCCGTTCATCGGACCCCACGATCATCGGGAACCACGTATGACCAATCTCATGCGAGAGCACGCTCCATAGAGACTTCTTTTTGGCCTTCCACCCGTCAAAAGTGAATCCCGGAAACTCCATTCCTCCGACCCGTCCGGCGACCTCGACCGCCACCGGGTAGGGATAGGCAAACCAGTCGCGCGAGAAGATCTCCACCGCGTTCTTTAGGTATTCCGTGGCCCGGCCCCATGAGTCCTTTGCGCCGCTTTCCACCGGATAGAACGACATTGCCAGGGAATGATGGCCGCCAGGCAGGTTGATCCGCGCCGCGTCCCACACAAAGGCCCGTGACGCCGCCCAGGCAACGTCGCGGGTGTGGTTCATGTGGAAATGCCAGGTCGCCTGGCCTTGGTCCGTCGGGCGTGTTCTCAAGTCGTTGGCCTCACCGGGCCGGTGGATCAAAACCGTCTGATCAGAGCAACTCGCCTCCTGGAGCCTCTGGATTTCAGTCGGCGTCAGCACCTGGTCCGGGTTCACCAGTTGGCCGGCCCCCGCCACGATGATGTCCCGAGGGACCGTCACCCGGTAGTCGATGTTGCCGTAGTCCAGATAGAATTCGCCATCTCCAAGGAAGGGCAGGGTGTTCCAGCCGCGAACGTCATCGAACACGCACATCCGGGGATACCAGTATGAAACCTCAAAGATGCGGCCATTCTTCGTCTGGAGAATGCCGGAGCGGCCCCCGCCACCAAACGTGAGCAAATGGTAGTTGTACTTGATGCGGAGCCGGAGCTTTCCCCCGTTTGGAGGAAGCGGATGGCCGAGCCGGATCTGCATCCCCGTGCCGCAAACCAGGTAGTTGGCGGGCACCCACCGACTCTGTCGGAACCGTTCCACATTCTGGAAGTGAAATCCATTTTGGCCTGAGTTCTCCCTGCCCGGCTGGCTCATCCGGTTGGCGCGGGAGTCCTCGCGATCAATATTTTGGTCCAACTCCAGCCAAAGAAAGGGCAGAGGCACCGGGCTGTTGTTCACATACTTAATGGTTACTTGGCCTGTGATTTCGCATGACTTTGGGTCCAACGCCGCCTCAACCTGGTAATCCGCCCGATTCTGCCAATAGGCGGGCCCGGGCGCGCCATCTGCGGCGCGAACCGCGTTTCCAGGAAAGGAAAAGAAGTTGGGAGCAAAGGCCGCTTGCGCGTCGTACCGTGTCTGCCCCGGCTCTCCCCAAGCCCGCAGTCCGAGGAGAAGCAGCAGCCAGCAGGCCCCTCGGCCCAGCAGCATTTTGAGTTGATTGCCCATGGGGCGGTATTGTTGCGGTTCCGGGCGAGGAGTCAAAGCGTTTCGCTTTGACGCTTTTTGCACACTTGCCGCTGCCCGCCTTTTGGGGGACACTTCGATCAGAACAGGAGCTTTATGAGTATCAAGGCAGCCGCAGCGGCAACAGTCAAGGTGCGCGGCCCCGAAGTGTGCCCTCTTTCTGTCCAGGCCTATCACGCTTTGGGGGATATGGGATTAATCCCTGAAAAGACAGAACTGCTTTACGGTCAAGTCTATCAGAAGATGTCAAAATCACCCCTCCACCGCCTTCTTTCCATGCGGCTGCTGGAGCGACTTCGCCCCGCTCTGCCGCCAACTGTTCACGTTCAGCAGGAGCAGCCCATCACCTGCATCGATTCGGAGCCGGAGCCGGACCTTTCTGTGATTCTGGGGTCGATTGAGGACTACGCGACCGCGCACCCCTCCACTGCCGAGTTCGTTGTCGAGGTTTGCGTTACCAGTCACGAGTACGACCGCTCCAAGCTTCGCGCTTACGCGCAGGCGGATGTCAAAGAATTGTGGCTGGTTCTCGCGCCAGAAAAGCAGGTCGAGGTCTATCGTCATCCGGTCGGCGAGAGCTTCCGGGAACGCATTCTTTATGGGCCGGGCGGCAGTCTCACGAGCACCGTCCTGCCGCAATTCCAGCTCGAGCTCAATGCCCTCTTTCAAGGGGCAGAAGGCTCCGAGGAGCGGAGGGCCTGATCCGCAAGGCACGGCGGTTGACCACCATCCCATACCCGCCGTCCCTGACATCATCCATCATCCATCATCCATCATCCATCATCCATCATCCACCATCCATCATCCACCATCCATCAATCTCTCATCGTGGCACGCCGGGCCACTGCAAAGAGGGAGGTGCCGGTCTTGAGTTTGCCCGCAAGCGTCTTGGCCTTCTCCCACGCGAAAAGCCATCGCATGATAAGCGGCCCAGGCCAGGGGGGCAACCGCAGGTAATCGCCATAGGACTTGGGCCGGCCTCCAGTCTTGCGTGGCGCTTTTTTTCGCATACGCAGCAGGATTGGCCGCATCCATGCCCCCCAATAGGAAATCCTGGGTGGTCCGAAGGGACTATCGGCGAAAGCCGCCCGCAATGTCTCCGGCAGGTAGCGGCGCCGATGCCCCTGAACGCGGTCAAATTCCGAGAACAACTCCGGAAGGGCAGGGACGCTTGCCACGATCAAGCCGCCGGGCCTCAACAGGCCGGCCAGGCGGCGAATGGCCCCCGCATCGTCATCCAAGTGCTCCAGGACGTCTAGTGCCAGGACGGCATCGTAGCTCGTGGACCCCACGGGCCAGCCCTGGGTCAGATCGGCTTGGAAGAGCCGGCGCTCCGGGCGGTCAATCATTTCCAAAATCCGCCGCGAGACATCGAGCCCTGCAGTTTCGTAGCCTGCGCCTTCAAAGGCCTCCAGGTTGACTCCCCATCCGCAGCCTGCCTCCAGGATGCGTGCAGGCGGTTCCAGCCCTTCTTGGCGCACTATGGCCAGCGCCAACTTCGCCCGCTCCTGCCACCAGGGATGTCCGCGCACCTGCCAGAATTCTTTCACCAACACCTCTTCCGGCATAAAGGCGTCGGCCGGTCCTTGGCTCCAGACCTCAATCATATCAGAGCCTCCTGGCGTCGGCTGCTACAATGGACGTGGTGTTTCCGAACCCGCTTTGGGCCGAAGTGCCGAGAGTTTGGCGGACGATCCAGCGAGGGCGTTGCTTAACCTCCCCATAGATGCGCCCCACGTACTCGCCAATCAGCCCGAGAATCAACAACTGCACGCCGCTGAAGAACGTCAGGCCGCCGGCAATCGCCGTCCATCCCGGCAGGTCCGCCGCCGTGTGGCCCATGAACCGGAAACCCGAAACCCTCCAGAGGAGGATGAAAAGGCCCGCGGCAATGGAGATTCCCATCACGATAAAGCCCAAATAGCTCGATAGACGCAGCGGCACCGTCGAAAACGCGAGAATGCCGTCGGTGGCCAATTGCAGCAGCTTCTTGAGGGGGTATTTGGTCTGGCCGGCGGCGCGCGCCGCCCTCTCGTATTCGAGGCCGTATTGGCGGAAGCCGACCCAGGCCCGCATTCCGCGCAGGAAGAGCTGCCGTTCCGGCAGGGCCAACAGCGCCTGGAGGGCGGGGCGCGTCATGACGCAGAAATCGCCCGCGTCGAGCGGGATATCGATTTCGGCCAGCACCCGGAGCATGCGGTAGAACAGCGCGTAGCAGGAAGTTTTGAGCAGCGTTTCCTTGCGCTGGCGCCTGACGGCATAAACCACATCGAAGCCCTCGGCCAGTCTTGCCAAGGCCTGCGCCAGGATCTCCGGCGGGTCCTGCAGGTCGGCGTCCATCACGGCTACGACCGAGCCGGTGGCAAAGGACAGGCCGGCATGGATGGCCGCCTGGTGACCGAAGTTACGCGACAATGAGATGACCTTGAACCGAATATCCTCCTCATGCAGGGCCCGGAGCAACTCCGCCGTTCCGTCGGTCGATCCGTCATCTACCAGGAGCACTTCCCAAGGCAGATCGAGCCGGCCCAGAGTGGCAACCAGCCTCTTTCGAAGCAGGGACAGCACGCCCGCCTCGTTGTAGCAGGGAATGACAACGCTCAGTGTTCTGGGGCGTAGCTCCGATGAGGCGTCCGTCATTTGCGATTTGCGATTGGCGATCGGCGATTGCCGACTGGAGAGCAGCCCGACCCGCCGGAAACGCCACCGTGTTTGCGCCCACGGCCTCTTAGCTCGGACATTTCACGCCACGAATAGAACGGCGACGGTCTGCGGGTAGGGAGGTCTCCCAGAAACCCGCCCATCGGAACTTTATCACCCACTGTGTCCTCCCTCTTTATCCTCGGCTGTTCCGGATGACAACTGGCGGTTCAGCCTGGCTAGATGGGCGATCCGTTGCGCTGCGTCGGGATGCGAACTGAAATACTGTCCCAGCGCCCCGGTGTCCGGCTCGAGCCTGGCCACCGCCTGCATCAGGGCGATGGCGCCAGCGGGAGAGAAGCCCGCCGCGACCGCCAGGCGGAGTCCGAGTTCATCGGCTTCAAATTCGCAATCGCGCGAGTAGGCGCTGCGCAAAAGAGGCAGGCCGCTTTGGCGCAGCCAGCCCCCAAGCCGGCCGGAACGAGCGACGATGGTCGAAGCCGCGCGCAAGACCGCCTCGTTGACCATCCGGTCCCAGACATGCCTGCGGATGACGTGCGCCATTTCGTGGCCAAGGGCGAAAGCGACTCGATCCTGCTGCCGTTCGCACAGCTCCAGCAATGAATTGCTAATGAAAATGAAGCCGCCGGGCAGGGCCATCGCATTGGGATGCACATCCGCGATAATCTCGCAGCGGAAGGTGCGCCGTTTGTCCTTGACGCAGGCTGTGAGCCTTTGGGAGACGGCCCCAACCAACTGGCCAAGCTCGGGATCGTCCAACAGGTCCGCCACATTCCGCAATTCCGTGGCCATCGCGGTGCCCAGCGACTTTTCGGCGCTCAGGGCCTCATCTTCGTCCCCGGTTAGTGAATCCCAGATCCACTTGGATTTGCGAATGGCGGGAACCGCCTTGTGGCCAAGCTTGCGCCCGACGTTGAAAAAGAACCCGCTCATTCCACAAGTCCTGAGTCCGGCCATGAATCCCGATTGTTGCACTGCGACAGCATGCCAAAAGCCTAACGCAAGCGCGGCAAAATGGCTATCGCTGAAGCATCGTCGAGGTCTTATGAAACGCTCAATGATGCTCTCCCGACTGCGCCGGTCACGCTCGAATGCCCCAGCGAAACGGGTCCTTTTCGTCGAGCAGCAGCGTCGCTTCCCCGGTAATGTACGCGCTGCCGGTGATGGTGGGCAAAACCTTGCCGGCGGCGCGGTCCAGCC
>JBJKSV010000563.1:0-5171 GCA_046703605.1 Limisphaerales bacterium | reverse complement strand
CACGGCGAGCCTCATTTCGAAGAGGAGCAGAAGTTGTCGAGCCTGAGGGCCGGCGCCTATCAGCACCTTCTCAACCTGGCGAAGGCCCGGTTAAATCCGCCGCCGAAATAAGCGTTACACGACCTGCGGACAGGTGCTCAGCACAAGGGCCCAACCGCCAATGAACACGAATCCACACGAATGCCGCGTCATTTGTGTTCATTCGTGTCTATTGGGAGCCGGTCTTCTGTCGTCCACCCCGCGACCCCTCGAGTAACCTGGCGCAAAAACCGTGGATGTAGTCTCCCAGAGCCATCGGGGTCCGGACCCCGAAGATGCCAAGCTCTTCGGGCCCCATGCCTGGGCGGGCCTCCGCAACGCGACCAGCGACCTGTGCTGGCTGCTGGATCATGGATATGCGATTCGTTCCTCCGTGGAACTGGTGGGCAACCGATATGCACTGGCGCGACGGCAGCGGCTGGCGGTATCCCGTTGCGCCTGTTCGACTGAGGCCCTCCACCGCCGCCGACTTCATCGAATCCAACCGCAGGCGCTTCACGGGCAGGAGTTGTGGCTGGATGGCTTCAACGTGCTGATTGCCGTGGAGGCTGCCCTGGGCGGAGGCAAAGTCCTGCACGGCTGCGACGATTGCTACCGCGACCTGGCCAACATTTATGCCCGCTACCGCGAAGTGGATGAGACCCGCCCAGCCCTGCGCTTGATAGGGGACCTGGCAGCCGGCCTCGGTGTGCGGCAATGCCATTGGCTGCTCGACCGTCCGGTCTCCAACAGCGGCCGATTCCAGCAGGTCATCCTTGAAACGGCGGAACGAGGGAGTTGGCAGTGGCGGGTCGAACTTGTCTTCAATCCCGATAGAATCCTTGCGGAGTCGGAGCAAATCGTCGCGACCTCGGACAGCGTGATCCTCGACCGTTGCAAGCGATGGATCAACTTCGCGCGCCTGGTCATTGATCGCCGGGTGCCGGACGCTCGCGTGGTCGATCTCTGTCTATTCCCCCACCCCCCGGCGCTTCCAAGCGCCGGAGATGATTCCTGAGAGGTGCTTGAGATGGACTACACCGTGCAACCGCCAATGGACAGGAAGCCACACGGATACGCTTCATTTGTGTTCATTCGTGTAGATTGGTGGTTGCTGTCTTGTCCTCCATCGCGTGAGATCCTCACTACCCTCGCGCCATCCTGGCACGGTGGAGCGTCGCTTCTTCTCCCACCCAGCGCGCAGCCCGCTCTCGAAGTGAAGAATACAGCCGCTTCCGCGACCAGAGAATGAAGCCAAGGTCTTTGGCTATCGTCAGGCCGCCGACGATTGAGCCGCTGAGCAACGGCATCCAAAGGAGCACCGCGGATGACGGGTTTGGACTGCCGCCCATGTAGAGGCCGGCCATCAGCAGCGCCATGGCAATGCCCGAACCGAACGTGATCGCAAACCACGGAATCACCTGGACGAACAACAATGTCCTCAACGTCGAGAGGTTCGCGCTCTTGGAGGTCATGCCCATCCATAGGCCAAACCAGCAAAGGGCCGCAAGATTGGCCAGGACACTGATGGCCGCCACCGCCGCGGACGCCAAGGCCAGCGCCCATTGCAGAAGGGTGAGCTTCCGACCGGAACCTGAGGCCGGCGAGACGGCTGAGCCCGCAGCAGAGATTGAGATGGTCGGAGTAGAGACAACCGTGACTTGGCCGGTGATAACTGTACCGGCCCGGTTTGTGGCAATTGGGGTTGGAACCGTGCGAACCGGAACAGGCGCAAACCGCTGGAATGAGAGCTGAGAGTGGGTCACGCCCATGCCATGCATGCAGAGCAGCAGAAACACGGGGATGCCAAATATCCTGAGTAAGGCCCGCCATTGCCCCCTGACGATTTCCCTCTCCCCCAGAGGAGTGGCCAGGAGCAGTTCAAGCAGGCCGGTGCGCCGCGCTTCGATGAAGAACCGCCCGGATTGTGAAGCCGCCCAGAGATAGAGAAAGAGTGTAAAAAACTGTCCCAAATGGCTCCAAATCACCCAGCCGCCAACAGAGTGCCTGCTCAGGAGCAGTCCCGCCGTCATCCCGCCCGTCGCCAGAATGGTTACTGTCCACACACCCAGTGCCTGCCACTGCTCCCGGCAGACCAGCCAGGTCATCGGCGCCATTCTCAGCAGCCTGGCTCTGAGCCGTTCCCGGCGGCGGCGCCCTCCGTATCTCCATGCGAACGCCCAGCCACGGCGCGAGCTTGGAGTCGCGCTGTGTTCCTGCCAGGTACGCGGGGCCAACACGCACGCCAGACCCAGCATGCCCCAACCCAGGGCTTGGTTGATGGCGATGGCTCTCCAAAACGGCGAGCGGCCCCAAGCGCTTGCGGAAATCAGGGTAAAACCGGGGCTCGACAGGCTCCAGAAGGGATGAAACACCCGGCTCTGCCTGGCGGCTTGGAGCGAGTCAAGCAAGGGTCCGCCAAAGGTCAAAAGCAGGAGCAGCAGCAGCGTTCCGGCCAGAGCCTTTTGTGAATCCCGGCTGATAGTCGAAACCAGCATTCCAGCCCCGAGAGAGAGGAACAATGCATTCAGGACAGCCAGTGAGCTTTGCCAGTACTGCGAGGCGGTGATGCCTCCCAGCAACTGTGTCACCGCCAGGATTGGCAACACGGCGAGCAAGGCGAAGAAGCCGCGTAACGAGGTCGCCAGCAGTTTGCCCAAAGCCACATCGTAGCCCCGAAGCTGAGTCAGAAACAGCAGGCCGAGTGTGCCTTCGCGCTTTTCCTGGCTCAGGCAATCGGAGGTCAGAAACAGCCCGGCTGACAGGCCCGCCGCCAGGCATAGCCAAACAATTGTATGGAAGAGAGCGGTCCCGAGCTGTGGACCGCTCGTTCCTTGCAGGCTGTGGACCAATAGGAACCCGGCGCCAATCAGCACACCCGCTCCGGCCCCGGCAATACGCGCCCCGAACGTGCTGCGTTTCCGCGCCGCTACTCGCAACTCGCGGTCAACCACTGGCAGGAAGTTCATGGCTGCGGCAAGAATGGCGGCTGAAAGCAGAGAAGCAAAGCCTTTTCGCCGCGGTGCGCGGCCATGGATCGCATCTTGACTGAACCACCACGAGGGGCCTCACCCGGTAGGGCACGTCTCTCGGCGCGCGCCGTCGTGTACTACAAGGCTTCTCGGGCGGCGCACACGGAGTGATGCGCCCTACCGGGCCGGCGGACCTGTCCCGGCGACGCGCCATGAGTTAGGCCCCGGTTCAGAGGCAAGCCGACGCAGACAGGAATTGTCATTTTGTGGTCCTCTAAACACGAATGGACACGAAAAAACACGAATTGCGGCCTGATTGGTGTTCATTTGTGTCAATTCGTGGTTGTGCCAGGGCCATAGTGAACTGCTGCGACGCAGACCAGGAATCTCAGATTTTAGATTTGAGATTTCAAAGCGCGGCGGTCCGGGATACTTCTGCACAGAGGTCTAGCTGACGCGAGGAACCGAAGCGGATTCAGAACCTGAAATTGCACAACACCAGCGCCGCCAGCGTCAGGATCAACATCAGTCCGCTGGGCATGAACTTCCGGGTTTTTGCCAAGCGGATGGTGAAGACCACAAACAGCAGCGCCATAATGACATCGGCCATCCCCTTTGCAAAGCCGGGCGCGAACAACCCTCGAACCTGCGTGAGGATAAGCAGGGCAGCGCAGACGCTGGAGGTGATGAGGGAGATCTTGCTCTTGGCCTTAAAGAAGCCTACGAGGCCGCCAATAACCAAAAGGACGACGTAAATCCAGACAATGAGGTCAGGTCGCATATACAATTTGGCCCTGAATATAGCGTCAAACCGAACTGCGCGCATCTCGGATTTTTGGCTATCCGCGCCTCCTCAGCTCGGCTGGATGACGATGCTCTGGACCAGACCCGGTTCACATTCGGCCGAAATCTTGCATGGACGGCAGCATACTTCACAATCAGTCGTGAATTGCTGGGCGGGAATGCTCGTATCGATCACCACCTCGAAACGCTGGCCACAGAACGGGCATTGGACTGTTTCAGAGATTTCCATGGGCCAGGGCCTCCGCGGATTGCTTCGGAAAAGCGGCTTCACGCCGCTCGCAGAGCTTGTACGTATTCATCTTCCAACTCCAATATTCTACCGGGCCCGCTTAATGACAACGGGCCCTATCTCAGCGGGTGGGGCCGGCTGCGCAAAGAACTCCGGCCAAGGTGCGCAGCAATCAGACATTCGCTGGCACGACGAAGGGCTTGCGGTAATGGCGCTTGAGCAACCGGTTCGCCCGTCGGTTGTGGATAAACCGCTCGGTGTTCGGGTCCATCCTCAGCGCCACGCCCAGGGTGGCCGGTGTCGTGTGCAGATCGATGTTGTTGGCGCCAAGGTGCTCTTCCATGCGGCCAACGGCTTCTGCCAGGTCCTTGTCGGCCTTGACCGCATCGCGGATCTCTTCCGGCGGCCGTTTCTTGCCCAGGCGATAAGAGATGTTGCCGGTGTGGCAGAGGGCACTGGAGATGTGACCCTGGAGAATATCGGCGTGGAGGTCGGTGTATTTCCGGCTTCGGACGGCGTCGATGAAGTTCTGGAAATGGCTGGAGCTGCCGCGGAATCGCTTGATTTCGGTTTGGTTCTTGTCGTAGATGATGGCCGTGTCGTAACTGGGGATGACCATCGAACCGCCTTCGCAATCCACGACCACGCCGATACGCGCGCCGCGATAGCTGTCCATCTGATTGGAACCGGCTTTTGAGGGCAAACCGCGGACTTCAAAGATGAGCGGAGCGGCGGGATAATCGTGGAAAACGACGAGCGTGTTGGGAGTCGTCCCGTCATCGACATAACCGAGGCGGCCGCCAACACTCAGCACGCGAGGCGAAAGCTCGGGTTCGCCCAGTGCCCAGCGCGCGATATCCATTTGATGGATGCCTTGATTGCCGAGGTCGCCGTTGCCGGTTGGCCAAACCCAATGCCAATCGTAGTGCAAGTGCTCGCGCATCAAGGGCACTTCCGGGGCCGGGCCGCACCAGAGGTTGTAATCGATCCATTCAGGGATGGGAGTCGGGTGATCGACCTTGCCAATGCTGGCCCGACGTTTGTAGCAGAGGCCGCGGGCGCGGAGGATCTTGCCAATGTTGCCATCGCGCACCCCCTGGATACCGTCGGTGATGCCGCTGCTGGAACGGCACTGGGTGCCGGCCTGG
>JBJKSV010000562.1:0-6418 GCA_046703605.1 Limisphaerales bacterium | reverse complement strand
TCGCTGGGGGTTTATGGAATTGTCCTGGCCGGATACGCGGCCAATTCGAAGTACCCGTTCCTGGGCGGCATCCGCTCCAGCGCGCAGTTGATTTCTTACGAGATTGCGATGGGCATGTCGGTAGTTCCGGTCTTTCTGATTGTCGGCAGCCTGAATCTGAGCCAGGTCATTTCTTACCAGACCGGCAGTATATTCCATTGGTTAATTTTCAAGTGCCCGCTCTCCTTCATCATCTTCCTGGCCGCGATGTTCGCCGAGACGAATCGCTTGCCGTTCGACCTGCCCGAATCGGAGCAGGAACTGGCCGGCGGCTACAACGTCGAATACAGCTCCATCAAGTTCGCCCTGTTCTTCATGGGCGAATACGCCGCGGTGACCGCCGCCTCGGCGATGTTTGTGACGCTGTTCCTAGGTGGCTGGACGCTGCCCATTGCCGGGCTGGACCGCCCGGCGGCGAGCCTCGGCGTTGGAATCTTGCAGATCCTGATTTTCTTGGCCAAGATGTTGGTGGTGGAATTCATGGTCATCTGGATCCCCTGGATGTGGCCCCGGTTCCGTTATGACCAGTTGATGGACCTAGGCTGGCGGCGTTTCATTCCGCTGGCCCTGGCCAATATCGTGGTGACGGCCCTGGTGCTTTGCTTGGTGGTGAAATGAAGATGAGATGCCAACGGTTTTGCGAATTAAGGGCTACCGCGTTGGTTTCTATGCACTCGACTGGCACGAGCCGCCCCACGTGCATGTGTCGAAACGGGGCTGTGCCGCCAAAGTATGGTTGAATCCCATAAGGATTGAGAAGAACTATGGGTTTCGCCCTAATGAATTGAGAGAAGTAATTAAGATCTTGGAGCATTATGAAGAAACGATCCTCGACGCGTGGAACAAGTTTTTTCGGTGACCCGCGTGTCATGCGGGTGCGAAGCAACTCGTGCAGCCTCATTGTGGATTTTGAGGACGGACGCACAGTCCATCTGCCATTGCTATGGTATCCACGGTTGTTCCATGCCACGCAGAAGCAGCGCGACCACTGGGAGTTTATCGGGCCGGGCGTCGGCGTTCATTGGCCAGACGTGGACGAAGACTTGAGCGCCGAGGGATTGGCCGCGGGGCGCCCTTCTATCGAGTTTATCAAACAACAGCCTCGCCAAGCCAAAGGCAAAATCGCGGCGTGATCGTCAAACGCAACAAACTCAATCTTTGGGAGCGGCTTTACCTGCCCGCCATAATCGGCGGGTTCAAGGTCACGGTGCGTCATTTCTTCAAGAAGAAGGTGACGATGCAGTATCCCGAGGAGAAGTGGGTTGTGCCGGAGGGTTACCGGGGCGCTCCTTACCTCGTCAAGGATCAGGAAGGGCGCACCAAATGCGTCTCGTGCCAGCTTTGCGAATTCGTCTGCCCTCCCAAGGCGATCCGCATCACGCCGCCCGGCCCGAACGGGGCGCCCGACGCCGGCAACGTGGAGAAGGCGCCGCACGAGTTCGAGATCAACATGCTCCGGTGCATCTTCTGCGGTTTCTGCCAAGAGGTCTGCCCGGAGGAAGCGATCTTCCTGATGAAAGACTATTCGCTGACCGGCACCCGCCGCGAAGAGTTGATCTACGATAAAGAAAAGCTGCTTGCGCTCGGGGGCGTGCATCAGGACAAAATCAGGAAGTGGAAGAACAAGGCGGATGAAGCGCGAGCGCAAGGCTTGGCGCCTTGACCGGCCACACTCACGATGCAGGACATTTTATTCTATATTTTCGCTTATTTGGCCCTTCAATTTGGCTTTTTGGTTGTCGCCAATCCGTTCAGCCGCAACCCGGTTACCAGCGCGATGTTCCTCGTCCTGACCATCGCCTCTTTGGCCGGACTTTTTGTTCTGTTGCACGCCTTCTTTCTCGCCGCGGTACAGGTGTTGGTCTATGCGGGCGCTGTCATGGTGCTGTTCCTGTTTGTCATTATGCTCCTTGACCTCAGGGCCGAAGAGCGGGAACGGCTCAGGAGCTTTGAAGTCGTTGCGGGCCTCATTTCCGCCGGCGCAATTTTGTTCATTTTTCTCGCCACCTTGGTACATTCTTCACTCGGCGTTCAACAATCGCCCACCGTCGAGGGTGGAACCATCGCCTTGGGAAGGCTCCTGTTCAGCCACTACCTGTTGCCTTTTGAAATCGTCTCGGTGCTGCTGCTAGTGGCGATGGTGGGGGTCGTTTTGCTGAGCAAAAAGAACCTCAAATAGCCCGATATAACATGAATGTTGGCCTGGGACATTATCTTGTGGTGAGCGCGCTCTTGTTCGCGCTGGGACTGTTCGGCGTCATCGCGCGCCGCAACCTCCTGGTCATTTACATGTCGCTCGAACTGATGCTCAACGCCGCCAACCTCGCCCTGGTGGCCTTCTCCAGGTTTACCAACAACCTCGATGGTCAAATCCTGGTCTTCTTTGTCATTACCGTCGCGGCGGCCGAGGTCTCGGTCGGACTGGCGCTCATTGTAGCTCTTTACCGGAAACGCCGTACCGCGCACGTCGAAGACCTGACGGCGATGAAACTCTGATCGATGAACCCTGATTTCCTAGCCTGGATTATCCTGTTCCTGCCGTTGGTTGCGGCCGGGCTCATCACATTGTTTTTCTTGCCCCAGCGAAAGGTCAGCGCGGGTCTTTCAACCGGCGCGGTTATTATTGGCTTTGTCCTTTCGGTTATCTTCGTTTCCTGGGTGGGGTGGCAGCCGGCTGCTCGCGAATCGGCCGCGACCTGGCTGGCGGTTGATCCACTGCACATAGCTTTCGGTTTGCGGTTCGATCCGTTGAGCTTATTGATGATGCTGGTCGTCACGGGCGTCGCCAGCGCGATTCATGTCTATTCCTGGGGTTACATGAGCGAAGACGCCGGCTTTTCGCGCTTCTTCGCCTGTCTGAGCCTGTTCACCTTCTCCATGCTCGGCATCGTGCTGGCGAACAATTTCATCGAGTTGTTCATTTTTTGGGAATTGGTGGGCGTGTCGAGCTACCTGCTCATCAGCTTCTGGCATGAGCGCCCCTCGGCCGCCGACGCCGGCAAAAAGGCGTTTTTGACCAACCGCCTGGGCGATTTCGGTTTCCTGCTCGGCATCCTCATCGTGTGGAGCAGCCTCGGTTCCCTGAACTTCGGCGTCCTCCAGGACAGGCTCTCCGCTCATGCAGGCGCCCTCGGTTCCTTGGCGACTGTTGCCGGCCTGCTCATTTTTTGTGGTGCCATGGGCAAGAGCGCCCAGTTCCCGCTCCATGTTTGGCTACCCGACGCGATGGAAGGTCCAACACCGGTCAGCGCACTTATCCACGCCGCCACCATGGTGGCGGCGGGCGTGTACATGCTCTGCCGGGTCTCCTTCTTGCTCGACGCCTCCGCCCTGGAGGTCATCGGCTGGGTCGGCGGCTTTACGGCGCTTCTGTCGGCCGTCATTGCTGTGCAGCAGGACGATATCAAGCGCATCCTGGCCTATTCCACGCACTCGCAACTCGGTTACATGATGATGGCGGTAGGGCTGGGCGGCGACTCCCAGGCCATGTTCCACCTGAGCACGCACGCCTTTTTCAAAGCCCTGCTCTTCCTCGGTTCCGGCTCGGTCATTCTCGCCCTGCACCATGAGCAGAATATTTGGAAGATGGGCGGCTTGCGCCGCCAAATGCCGGTCACTTTTTGGACATTCCTGGCGGCCACTCTTGCCCTGTCCGGTGTTCCCCCATTCAGCGGTTTCTACAGCAAGGATAGCATCTTCGCCCAGGCGACCGCCCAGCACAGCTATGGCCTGCTGGCGCTTGGCCTTGCCGTAGCCGTGCTCACCGCCTTTTACATGTTCCGGCTGGTGTTCGTGGTTTTCCTTGGCTCGTCCAGGTCACCTGCCTCTGACCATGCACAAGAGTCGCCGCCGGTCGTGTTGTGGCCTTTGCGTTTCTTGGCGGTCTTCAGCATTATTGGCGGCTATATCGGCATCGAACAGGTCTATGAAAAGCAGTTCGGCGCAACCGGGGTCGGCTACCCCTTGTGGCAACAATTGCTCGCTCCGTTCCGCGAGGCGCCCATCGGGGCCGTCCTGGGAATCCTGGCGGCGGTGCTCGGCTTCATAGGCGCCTACAAGCTGTACTCCAATGTTTCCAATGATCCACTGCCAGGGAAACTCGGCGCTCTGTCCCGCGCGATGGCCAACCGGTTCTATTTCGATGAGCTTTACGAGGCCACGGTTATTCGGTTGCACGATGCCCTGGCGGCCATCGCGGATTGGATCGATCGCTGGATCATCGACGGCTTCTGCGTCGGGCTGGCTCGCGGCGGCACAGACCTTACCGGACGCGCCCTCCGGCTCCTGCAAACCGGCAATCTCCAAACCTACGCCTTTCTCTTTGCGCTGGGAGCCGCGCTGGTGTTGTATTTGGTCTTGGGAAAATGAACTATGATTTCGACCGCAGAAGAGATTTGCATTGAGGCCCTAACTCTCCCACGCAAGGCGCGAGCCGAAATCGCCCATCGTTTGCTGGTGAGTCTCGAGGACGAAGTGCCGTCTTCGGAAATCGAACGCCTCTGGAAGGAGACGGCGCGCGAACGGCTCGCGCGCGCCAAGGCTGGAACGACAACCTGGCGCGACGCCAAAGACGCCATCCGGGATGCGCACAAGAGGCTGAGGTGATGCGTGTCGTTTTGGAGCACGAAGCTGAGGCAGAGATGATCGATGCAGCCCGCTATTACGAGGTGGAGCAGGAGGGTCTGGGTGGAGATTTCCTGGACGAGGTCGAAGCTGCATGTGCCGACGCCGGGCGGCATCCCCGCCGGTATGCGTATTATGAGCGGCCAATCCGGAGCATCGCGCTCAACCGGTTTCCTTACAGAGTGCTGTTTGCCATTCAGGAGGATCGCGTCCTCGTGGTGGCTGTGATGCATCTGCACCGACGTCCAGGCTACTGGAAACACAGGTTCGAATAGAAATGTCCTTGCTCGCTTACATCTTTAGTCTTCCGCTGCTGGCGGCGATTGTGCTGGCCTTTGTACCGCGCAACTACCGGGTCGTCATGCGCGGTGTGGCGGTCTTCGCGACGTTCCTCTCCGCCCTGCTGGCGGTGATCCTGTTCCTGGAGTTCGGTCACGCCGCCGCCGGCGCCACCGGCTTCAAGTTCGAGTTCCAGCGCCAATGGGTCCATGCTTTGGGCATCAGTTTTCACGTCGGTGTCGATGGCATCAACGTGGGCTTGGTGCTCATGGGAGCGATTGTGGCTTTCGCGGCCGCGTGCTGCTCCTGGGAAATTCAAGAGCGGGAAAAGGAGTTTTATATCCTTCTTCTTGTCATGGTGGGCGGCATTCTCGGCGCGTTCGCCTCGCTCGATTTGTTCATGTTCTATTTCTTCCATGAACTGGCCTTGGTCCCGACCTTCATCATGATTGGCGTTTGGGGTCGTGGGGAGCGAAAGAACTACGCCACATTCCAAATCACCCTTTACCTGAGCCTCGGCGCCTTGATCGCCTTGGCCGGGCTGATTGCTCTTTACCTCGAGTCTGGCGCAAACACGTTCGACATCCCCACCCTCATCGCCTACGCCCGAAACCACCCGTTTTCCTCGGACGCGCAGCATTTCATTTTTCCGTTGCTCCTGTTTGGCTTCGGCATCCTGGTTTCCCTTTGGCCCTTCCACACCTGGGCGCCGCCTGGCTACGGCTCAGCTCCCAGCCCGACGGCCATGCTCCATGCCGGCGTCCTCAAGAAATTTGGCCTTTACGGCCTGATCCGTTTCGTCCTGCCCCTGCTACCCGATGCGGCGCGCAGTTGGATGATGGTTCTCGCCTGGCTGTGCCTGGGCAACCTGCTCTATTGCGGTTGGGTGGCCATGCGGCAGAAGGACTTCAATTGGATGGCCGGCTATTCGAGCGTGGCCCACATGGGCTTCGCCTTCCTGGGAATCGCTTCGCTCAATTTAATAGGCGTGACCGGCGCGGTGCTGGTGATGATCGCCCACGGGTTCCTGGCCGCCCTGACCTTCGGCCTCAGCGGCTACATTTATCAGCAGACCGGCACGCTCGAAATGGAGCAACTCGGAGGCCTGCTGCGAAAACTGCCTTTCATTGGCGCCGCGCTGACCATGGCCGCCTTTGCCGGTTGCGGCCTGCCCGGCTTCGCCAACTTCGCCGGTGAGATTACGGTTCTCTTTGGGGCGTGGCGGGCCTTTGCCCATCACCAGGCCATCGTCATCATCGCCGTCTGGGGCGCCCTGATCGTTGGCGCGGTGTATATGCTGCGCGGGCTGCGCCGGATTCTGCACGGACCCCTGGCCGAAAAATGGGCCGATGTAGCCGACGCCTCCAATCCCTGGCGCAAGATGCCGTTCGTGATCCTATTGGCGTGTTTGCTCGTTTTTGGCTTCTTCCCCCGACTGCTGACCGACAAAATCTCCTCCAGCCTCACTGCCCAGCTT
>JBJKSV010000561.1:0-5042 GCA_046703605.1 Limisphaerales bacterium | reverse complement strand
CGCTCGACGGTCAGCTTCTCGTCGTCGGTGCTCCTCACGCGCAGAGCCTAGGCGTTGCTTCGGGAGCGGCGTACCTTTACGCGAGCAATTACCCTGGACTTGACCCGTGGAGCCTTGTGCAGAAGATCGTCCCGGCGGGCAACACGAACACTCTCTTCGGCTTTGGCATGTCGCTCAAGCAGAACACCCTCGCATTGGGGGCCGACTACGACGACCCCAGTAACAACCGCTTCGCGAAGACCTATATCTATCGCCTCAAATTCGATAACCCCCCGCTCCTGGTCCAGCCTATAGCGGACCAGTTCGCGACGCTCAACTCACAGTTCAGTTTTACCGTCCCCGCTGGCACATTTACAGACCCTGACCCGCTCGATGCGCTTAGTCTTTCGGCGTCGATTCCCGCCGGGGCGTCTTGGCTCACGTTTGATCCGACCGCTGCCACGTTTAGCGGGACTCCAACCGCCCGCTCGACCAACTCCATCCTGCTCACCGCGACGGACCAGGACGGTGAAAACGCTGCCACCAGTTTCAACATCATCGTCACGGATGCGGCAACCGGCAATGCGTTTTACCCTGCCGAGTCGGCCCAGCAACTCTGGCGCTCCAGGTATTTCAGCGCTGCAGCGCTCGCCAACCCCGGCCTGGAAGCCACAGTTTGGGGCAACAACGCCGATCCGGACGGCGACGGTGTTTCGAACCTGGAAGAGTATCTCTTCGGCACCGATCCATTGCACGCCAACCCGGGCGATCGGTCACCGGTGCAAGTGGCCGCCGGGGCCGAGCCTGGCACGCTGCTGATAACTTACCGGCGCCGAACTGACGATCGATCCCTGGTGTATTCACTCCAAAGCTCGACGGACCTGGTTAATTGGCAGGCGCCAGACGCCTCGATGCTCGTGCGCCAAGCCATCTTTTCGGTGGGCCCCGGTCTGGAGCAGGTCACGCAGGAAGTCCAACTACCTTCTCGCGGGGCAGGGCCGCAATTCTTCCGGATCAGGGTGGCGCAGTTGCCGCCGTAGGCTGCCGGGCCGCTTTGGTGCGTGCCGGGCGCCCCGAGAGGGGGGTGACCGGATCAGGATGCCCTGCAAAAAGGGCAATAGAGCGCTTGACGATGAGGGGAACTGTTACTAGACTGGGGTCGTTCAGTTCAGGATTTGTCAGGAATATTGCGAATGCAACGCACGCCAACAAACGAGTCCGACTATGAGAACCTCACACACCCCACGAATTGTCTCCCGCGCCCTTGCTGGTATTGGCCCGGTTGCTGCCGCGGCAGGCCTTGCTCTCTTTAGCGCAGCGCCATTTTTACTTGCCCAGTCCGATAACTACGACAGCGGAAGCCTCTCCTCGGCCTGGAATGTGGTGCCTTACCCCGATGCGCCAACTCTTAGTTTTACCGGCGCGGTCAACGGCAAGGCATTGCGCGTCCAGGCGGCAACCGGCGGTTTGGCCTTTATCTACCAGAACCCGGTCTATACGAATTTTTACGTCGCGGTGGACATGGTCGCCTGGGACAACACGCTGGACCAGGCCGGCGTTTTGCTGGCCCGCGGCCAAAACATTGATACTATCCTCAATACTACCGGTTATATCTGCAATTTTGACCCTAATCAGAATGGCCCCAACGCAACTGACCGCCTTGGAGGCGAATTCCAAATCAACCGAGTCGATGGCCTCCAATCGATCAACACAATCGCCGCCGCCGAGGTCAGGCTCGAGCCGGGCCGGCCCTATCGCCTGGTCTTCACTGGCGTTGGCAATCACCTGACCGGACGCCTCTATGACTATTTCGACCTGACCCAGCCGATTGCCACCATTGAGGTCGAAGACGACACCTATCCGAGCGGCAACTCCGGATTTGTCTCCTACGCCCGCGACACCTCGGAGCCGACCGATATGACATTTGACAATTACCTGGCCCAGGAGTCCGACCCGGATGCGGACATTGCTCCAGCCATTCGATTCCCTGTTGGGGGCACTCCGCAGGTCGTAAGCCGGACGCCGGCGGCGCGGTTCAGCAACTTCGTCTCACCGGATTCGAGCCTTTCCTTCGCGGTGAACACCTTTGCCACAAACCACATCGGCTTCCCCCCTCGGCTTTATCTTAATGGTGTCGAGATTCCCCTTCTGCCGAATGACCCGGCGCCCGTCACCAATGTAACGTTTAGCACCGGGTCCGGAACCCTCCAGCCCAACACACTCTATTCGGCCCGTCTCGAGTTGCAGGACGCCTCCGGTGTGCTCAAATCGACCAACACGTTCTGGTTTGACACGTTCAGCGACAGCTTCATTTCCACCGCGCCAGCCAAAACAATTGAAATCGAGGATTACAACTATTGGGATGGCGTTGACGATGGCTTGTTCCAACTCGACCCGATCCCGGTTTCCGGCATGGACGCCAACGGGATCGTGGTGGATAGCGGGGGCTTCGGATATTACACCTTGCAGGGAACCGAGGGAATCGACTTCCACGACAGTCGAACTGGGCCGGAGACTGGCTGGAGTGAGTACCGCTACGGGGACGCAGTGGGGACGATTCAGGGGGGCAAAGAAGAAATCCAGGACATGAACAATCCCACCGACCAGGCTCCGGCCAGCCGCCCCAACGACCATCAGCGCCAGAAATACGTCCAGGCCAAGCTTCCGGAATACGAGGTTGCGCATACCGACCCCGGCGAATGGCTGGATTATACCAGGGTGTTTGCTCCGACCAACTACAATGTCTTCCTGCGCGTGGCCAGCTTTAGCTCAACCGAAGCGGAAATGGACCTGGTTGGGGGCGAGACGACAACAACCAACCAAACGACCACGCCGTTAGGAAGGTTCGAGATACCTAACGACCTGATGCGCATTAACTACCGGTACGTCCCCCTGACTGCCACCAACGGTATGCCGACGGCAGTCACCCTGGGTGGCACGAACACGTTGCGTCTGTCTATCCTCGGCACAGCCAGCAAAGATAGCCAGGTCATGTACTTGAACTACCTCCTGTTTGTCCCCGCTGGGCCGGCTGCCCCCATTACATTAATGTCGTCGCCCACGCTGAGCGGCCCCTATTCCGCTGATACGACCGCAACCATCGATTTCGCGGCAAAGACCGTGACCGTCCCGCTCTCGGGCGACGCGCGATTCTATCGACTGCAATCGGCGCCTCCCGCCCTAAGCATCACAAGCGTCAAAATCGCCGGTGGCAACCTGGTCCTCACCTACTGAACACCAATCCATAAATCCATAGGTCCATTCGTTCAGAACGCCATCACTCCATTTCAACCGGGGGTGTAGCTCGCGTCGTTAAACCGCTTGGCGATCTTGCGGACCAAAGCGCGGGGGCCAAGCCGGACACCAAAGGCCAGCGAGCGGTTCCTGAAGCCGGCAATCTCTAATACTTGCCCCTGGCGGAATGCCCGGTGCCCGATTGCCGCGACCGATGCCGCGGACATGGCGTGGCGGTCAAAGAAGGTTGAGGTTCGAGCGCCGGCCACCGCCGCGAAATTGGTCGCTGTGGGGCCGGGGCACAGGGCGCTGACGGTTACGCCGGTGCCAATCAGTTCTTCGGCGACCGCCTCACTGAAGGAGAGCACGAAGGCCTTTGTCGCGTAATAGACCGCCATGCCGGGGCCGGGCTGGAATGCGGCGGTTGAAGCCACATTTAAAACCCCGCCTCTGCGCCGCTCGATCATTTCGGGGAGAAACAGTCGCGTCAAGTGCATCAGGGCGGCAACATTGACCTGGACCATATCGATCTGGCGAGCCGCCGCGAGTTCGACAAAGCGGCCCTTCGCGCCAAAACCAGCGTTGTTTACCAGCACATCCACCTTCGTGCCATTCACTTTGAGGTGATTAAACAGGCGCTGGGGCGCTTCCGGTTCCGCAAGGTCGGTCGTGAGCACTTCGGATTGCGTCTTGAAGGTGTTTCTCAACTCATCGGCCAATGCCTCCAGCGCCTTCTTCTTGCGGGCGACGAGAACGAGGCGACAACCTTCGGCGGCAAAGCATTTGGCCAGTTCCCGGCCAATCCCCGACGAAGCCCCAGTTAATAAGACGGTTTCCATTTTTTGTTCATTCTTTTGCGCCTTGCAGGCTTTTGGTCTAATCTGCGCGGTGAAACACGTAGAGCATCCATGAAACCGGCAAGTAGCCTCTTCATTGTGCTTGTAACAGCCCCCGATCTCAGGGTTGCGCGCCGGCTTGCAAAGGCAGCCCTCGACAAGCGCCTGGCCGCCTGTGTCAACCTGATCCCCAGAATCGAATCACACTACTGGTGGCAGGGAAAGCTTGAAAAGAGCGCCGAAGTGCTGCTGCTCTTAAAGAGCACGGCGGCCAAGCTTTCCGCGCTCGAAAAACTCGTCATCGATCTGCATCCGTACGACACACCCGAATTTGTCGTGATGAACGCCGTGCGGATAAACCAGCGCTACCAGGATTGGTGGGTAGAATCAATGAGCTGACGAAACCAGCCCAGACCGCTTTTGGGGCGAAGGGCAACCGATCTTCGGCTAGGCGCCTGCCGAGTGGTGGGCCAGGATTCTCCTGTGCGCGCTGGAGAAGGCCAGACGCTCGATTTGAGCCGGGTTGAGCCACCGGTTATTTGTCGCTTGCCGGATGCGAGCGGAAAGGCGCGTCGCGCGAAAGGCCTCGAGTGTGATCCGGTAACGTGTAATCGAGTGTTTAATTGTGCAGAGCGGTTCGAGCTTCCCGGGCGTGACTCCCAGCAATATCCGTGCGGCCTGCGCCGCATTCGGATGACCGTTCTTGATTTCCAGGTTCGGCAGTTCCCAAAGATGCGCGTTGACCACGCCCGCCGGGCGCTGGCGAACAAGCACTCGGCCGTCGCGCTGGGCTACGATGGCGATGAACCGGCGGGGCGTGGCTGGGATGCGGCGCGTTCGCTCGGGCAGTTCCTCTTGGAGGCCAAGGCGGCGGGCGGCGCAGAGTTCGCTTGCCGGGCAGAAGTCGCATCGGGGGCGTGTGGGTGTGCAGACGAGGGCGCCTAGCTCCATGAGCGCCTGGTTTAACGTGGAGCAGCCGCTTCGTTCACGCCC
>JBJKSV010000560.1:0-2849 GCA_046703605.1 Limisphaerales bacterium | reverse complement strand
AACCAAAACAGCCCTGCCAGCAGGAACCATTGCGACGGATACAACTCGGCCAACCGCCGGCGTTGGAAAGTGAGCAGGCCGCTGAGGCCCCAGAGCAACCAGGCGGCCAACAGCAGCGGCCAGACATAACGCGCCAGTTCCAGGCTCTCGAAGCCGGTGCTGTGGCCGCGCAAGATGGTCAGCACGCCGAATTGCACGCCGAAATTCCAAAGCAAGGTGGCAAGGATCGCGCCGCCCACGCCCATCAGTGGGGTCCGGCCCAACCGGCACAGGAGCCACCACGCCAGGCCGATGCCCGCCTGGAGAGCGAAGCCGTACAGGAAGGCGTTGGTGGAGGCGGGGTAGATGCGACCGTAGGTCAGCCAGCTTGAGCCGGCCAGCAACGCGGGCGCGTGGAACTTGAGCGAAGCCAGGAGACTGAGGGCGGTAGCGACCACCAACCAGATCGCGGCGCAGCAAAACACCACCAGCACCGGTACGCGGCACGCAACATCCACCGCCTCCGGCGCGACCGGCGGCGAAGCCGGCGCGTCGGAGCTGGGAACGGGTTGGAGTTCGGAGTTGGTCACACGTTGCCTCGATGGCGGAAACCGTTTCGTTTCAAATCGAGCGTCTGGACGGTATGTGCGCGTCTGTTATGGGAACCAGTTAGCCGACAGACACCGGCGGTTTGAAAACCTGCGCTCCTCGACCGGATTTCTAAAAACACGGCGCGCATAGAAAACTTAGTCCCCACTATTCGTAGGGATTGGGTTTGGCCGGCGGTGGCGGCGGCGGTGGCGGGAAGGCTTTCTCGACGCGCGCAATCAGGTTCGAGCGAGCGGCCGCCGGGTTTTGCCATTGATCGAGCGCGAGCTGCATCGCCCGCGCGATGGGCAGGCGCACAATGCCTTTGGACACGTCCACCCAGCCATAGTTGTTGAGGTCCTCCGTATCGGTCGCGCGCATTTCCTCCAGGGCCTTCGTGCGGACGGCGGCGCGGTCTTCGCCAAGGGGCGCCGGTTGCGTGTAATGCCACATCGCCCAGACCAGCGCGGCACAGATCAGGAACGTGCCGAGGATGGCGACCGCCGACGCCACCAGCTTGCCTTTATCCCAGGGCCAGCGGTTCATCGCATACCTCCCGGAGCGGCAGATGTGGAAGACAGCCCTTCGCCCATCGAGGGCGATTCCGCACTGGCGGCGTGGGCTGCCGTGATATGCGGCACGCCCGCTGCTTCGCTCAGCCGCGGGTCTTTCAACGGATAGGCCGGAAAGCGCTGGAGGTCCCGGATAAATGCCTTGGCGAGAATTCCGCCCATCAAGGCCAGGCAGCCAGCGTCCAACCAGAGCCAGCGCAGGGGGAAGCCGTTGGGATGGAGCGCCGGGCTGATGTTGAACGCCAAGTCCACGTACTCCATCAACCCGATCCAGAGGCAGAGCGGCACCATGAACCGGAAGATCAGTTTTACGTCAATGCGCAACAAGGACAGGAAGGGCACCAAAAAGTGGCCGAAGACCAGAATCATGCTGAAGCCGAACCACGCGCCCTTGGACCGGAGCACGTACCAGAATGTCTCCTCGGGCATGTTCGCGTTCCAGATGATGAAGTATTGGCCGAAATGGATGTACGCCGAAAAGACGGTGAAGGCAAAGAGCAGGGAGCCGATATAGTAATATTGCTGCTCGCCAATCAGGCCCCGGATCAAGCCTTGCCGGTCCAGGATCAGGGCGATCACATAGACGGCGGCCAGGGCCATCCAGGCGCTGCCGGCGAAGTAGTAAACGCCATACATTGTGGAAAACCACTGGTACTGGAGGGCCTTCATCCACATGATTGAGGCCAGCGTCACGCTCAAGCCGTAAGCAAAAATCCCCCAGGCAGAGTAGAAGCGCATCCGGTGCGTGCAAACCGCGGCGCCGTCGGCGTCCTGCCGGAGCGACCAGGCGCGGAGCCGTGAGGCCAGCAGCCACGAATAACCAAACTGCTTCGGGTCAATCAGCACGCCGATCACGCACAACACCAGCCCGACGGCGCTCACGCGATCCGGCAACCGGCGCCACCGGGAAAGGTCCAGCGGCGGGAGCGCGCCTGGTGAGGAGTGTGAATTCATAGGTTATTGCTTCAGATTCGCCCGCTCCGCCGCCGGCACGTCGCTGGGATCGCCCAGCCAGCTCAATTGGAGCGCCCGCACATATGCGATGACTGCCCAGCGGTCCATGACAGGGATGTTGGCGGCGTAGCCCGGCATGAGATTCTTCCCGTAGCTGATGGTGTGGAAGATTTCGCCGTCGGTCAGCTCGACGATGCGCTTGTCGTGGAGGTTGCCAATGACGGGCATGGCGTTGATGCGGTGAGGCACGCCATTGCCGTCGCCCACCTGGCTGTGGCAGGCCGCGCAGTTGATGTTGAAGACCTGCTGGCCGCGATGCAGCAATTGTTGGGTGACCGGCACCGGGTTGGTTTCCAGGAAATTGGTCGTGCCGGTGACGCGCCCAGTGGTGACGGGACAATCCTGCCAGAGATACACGAGCTGGTTACCGACGTGCATCGGCGCGCTGCGCGGAATCGTCCCCGGCACCGGCAGGCGGGAACTGAGCCCGTCCGCGAAGAAGCCGTCGGACGTCTGCGGCCGGAGCTTGGGCTGGCGTTTCATGTCCGCGAAGATGTAAATGGGCGGCTTGCGCGACTTGCTGCCGCGCAGACCGGCGATGCCCACCACAGCCACCGCAACGAGTGCTCCGAAGAGCAGGAAGTAGCGCATCATTCCTCCACCATTTCGATGTAATGGCTGCCGGCGGCTTCCAGCAGTTTGCGGGTTTCAGTTTCGGAATATTTCGGATCATCCGTTTCAATAACGATGAAAAAC
>JBJKSV010000559.1:0-5205 GCA_046703605.1 Limisphaerales bacterium | reverse complement strand
CCCCGCCTGCACCATGTCGGCGGGGAGTGTGGCGAATCCGCCGTAGGCCGCGCCGCCATAGTACGAACCGCCACTTAGACCGTAGCGGTTCGCGAAGCGCATTGCGGGCGCGGGGGCCGCCTTGGCCATGAAGCCACCGCCAATGCCGCCGCCGCCTCCGGCAACGCTGAGTCCGCTCAATGTTTCGAGTTCCAGCTGCCCTGAGCGCGTGACAATTCGATCGTATTCGCCGTTAGAAAAATCGTTGGCCGGTGAATTGCGGTTCTGTTCGGCCATTCGGCGGCCCAGCTCGCGCTCGTCGATTAGCTTGCCTTCTTTGTCGCGGACGAGTTTGGCGTAGCTCTTCTGGTTCATGGTGCTGGAGGTCTGGACGGTGAGCGAGCGTTTGGTGCCGAAGAAGAACTGGCGCGGGTCGCCGGCATAATCCTGCTGGATGTAATAGACCGACTCATCAGCCAGGCCAAAGGCGACTTCGGCGGAGACCGGTCTGCCCTGGTTATCGCGCGTCGTGATGGTGAATGTGCCCTCGTCGCGCGGTTCGTATTGGCTGCGGTCGGGCTTGACATCGACGGTGATGAAGTTCTTAACCGGCGGGACAATGATCTGCTTGGAATCAGTGAAGATCTGGCGGTCGCTGACGAGACTGGCGCTCAGGAAGATGTTCGGGACATGCTTTTCCTCGATAGGCAGCTCGACCAGCTTCACCGTGCCGTCGAGATGGATGAGCTGATAATTGTAGAGGCCCTGCCCCTCGACGGTAAAAAGCACAAAGCGATCATTGGCGGGCGCAACGAGCATTATGGGCGCCTTTTGGCCGACATGGAACGTGTCCTTGTCGGCGATGATCTGCACGCCGCCGTGACGGTAACCGAGCTGGGTGGTGGCGCCGGTGGCGACCCAGACGGTGGTTTGGGCGGTGATCGGCGGGGAGGGGAGCATTGGATACTGAGGTTTTGGCTCATTAGCCCCCGAGTCCTCGCTGGTCCAGGCGACGCGATAATAACCTTCGCGTTCCGGGGTGAAAGTGAGGGTGGCAAGGCCGTTAGTATCGGTGGTGAGGCTGCGGGTCAGGATTTCGTCATGCTCGTAGCCCTTGAATTTGAGCTGCCAACCGGGCTGGCCGGGGTGGGGCAGGGGCGGGAAGATGGCGTCTGGGCTTTGGAGGCGCCGGAGTTCTTCGCGTTTGACCTCGCGGCCATCCGGGGCGAGCCAGACTTCGAGCCAGCGGTCGCGGGTGACCTTGACGATGCCGTCTGCTTTGACGGGCTGCTCGTTGGCGTCGAGGGCCTTGAAATCGATGGTCACCTTGTCTTGAGGCCGATACAAATAGTGCTCCGGGTTGGCATAGACGTAGTAACGCTGGCCGGTAACGCGGACGGTGCCGTTTCCGGTGATTTCGCGCCTGCTCTGGTCAGTCACCCGCGCCTCGATCTGATACTCGAAGTCTTGCCGGCTGTCGGCCGGGGTGTCGAAAGTCAGGGTGGCTTTGCCGGTAGCATCGGTCTTGAGGGCTTCGCGTTTGACGATCTGGCCTCGGCCACCGTACCAGCGATTCCAACGGGATTGGGGGTTGTCCACGTCTTCATAAAACCAGGGGTAGGCGCGAGGCTGATGCCAGAAATGGTAAAACGGTCTCTGATGCACGAGGACTTCCACATTGGCATTGGCGACCGGGCCGCCGAAGTAATAATCGGCCTGGATGGTGGCTTTAACCTGCTCGCCGAGGCGGAAGGTCTTTTTCTTTCCGTGCTCCTCGGGTGTTTGAACGCTGACTTTGAATTCCGGCAGCTTGTATTCTTCGAGGCGGAAGAGGGTGGCCCCGCCGAGCTCATGTTGGTTGTGCGGGTCGAGGAAAGTAACGCGATATTCGCCCAAGGGCATGGTTTCAGTGAGGTCGAGGTGTCCCCAGGCGGCGCCGAAGGCGTTGAGGGTGACCTTTCGTTCTTCGACTTTTGCCCCGCGCGGGTCGCTAATGCGCAAGGTAACGGTCTGGTCCGCGGGAGTGGAATAGACCGAGCCGTTGTACTGCCGCGCGATAAACTTCCAGTGAACGGTTTCCTTGGGGCGGTAGGCGGGGCGGTCGGTGAAGGCGTAGAATCGCCAGGTCTCGTTCTGGTTGCGCAGGGGATAGCTGGCCGTCAGAGCGAAGGCTTGGCGCTGATTCATTCGCGCGCTGGCGAATAAGCGATCATTCATTATCGATTGGACGTCGCGAGGGCGCGACAGTTTAAAGACGGCGATTCCGTCCTTATCGCCAACTTCTTGGCTTTGATGGAATCGGCGGCCCCAGTCTTTGCCATCCCAACAGATGTATTCCTCCCAGAGGTTGATAGTGGCGCCCGGAATGGGCGCGCCATCGAGCGCATCGCAGAAATAGGCCAGGACCTGGTCGCCGGAGGCCTTCAAGACGACGCTGGCTTCCGAGACGAGCACCAGGTCGCGGGCGCTTTTGCCGCCGCCTGTTGCTTCGAGGATATAAGCGCCTGGCTTGAGCTTGCCTTTCAGGTGAAGGGTCTGACTCCCGGGCTTATGGCCGCCCTGGTCGGAGGTCTTCCAGCTCCAGGCACGAAGCCGTTCCTTGCCGGCGAGGTCAATCGAATGCAGCCAGTCTTTGTTTTCCTTCAGAGCCACGTCCCGGTTGAGATCCACCGGGATAAGCTCCAAATCGATGCGCTTCACATTGCGCCAGGTGAGGGCATACTGAATTTCCGAACCTGGGAGGAACACGTGCTGAACATTCACGCCGACCTGCGGTTCGGTGATGTCTTGGATTTGGTCCTCCGCCTGCTGCCAGTAGCGGGTCTCGCCCTTCTTGTATTGGCTGGTCAAGCGCCGGAGCAATTGCAGTGCCTTGATGTAATCCGGTTGCTGGGTCCACCCGCCGTCTTCGAGCGGGACGAGCCGGCCCTCAGAGAGCATCCACTGAGCATAGTTGAAAAGGGCGTCGTCGTACCAAGGCGTTTTATGGCCCAGCTTGATAGCCGCCTCGAATTCGGCGGGAACGCGGGCCTGCTGCTCCCAATGGGCGCCCTTGTTGCGCAGGGTCATGCCGATGAGATAATGCGCATGGGCTTTGTCCTCTGGGGAAACGGCGATTTTGAGAGCGTCTTCCAGAATATCCAGCGGGATGTAGGCCCCAAACATTCCATACGTGGCGCCCTCCCACGGTGGCCGCGCCATCTTCCAGACCACGCCCAAGTAGCGGCGGCGGGCCAAGTCGATGTCGCGAGCGCCCGCCCACCAATCCAGGGCCTTCTGGTAATGCGGCCAGGCGGAATTCCAATCTCCACTGTAGCGCCGAGCCCAGAAGAAGTCGGCCAGCGATTCCTGGGCCTCGGCCCAGATACGGTCGCGGTCCTCGGCGCGAGAGGTCTCACGGATGAGGGATTCAAGTTGGGCGCGGGCCTTTTCCAGCAGGGTGTTATCGGAGGTCTGGGTGGCGGCTTGAGAGCGCCAAAGCGTATCGGCCAGCCGGAAATTAACCCAGCGTTTCTGGGATGCGCTCAGATGGAGGGCACCCGCTTGTTCGTAGGCCTGGTGAGCGAGGGCGAAAGAATCCTCGTGATACAGTGTTTCGGCCTTTGACCGAAGGCCCGCGTACTCAGGAGAGGAGGCGCCGAGGAGGCTGCTGGCGATGGAGAGAACCACAATGGCGGCGGGGGAGCTGGATTTGGCGAGGCTGGCGAGGCCATGGCCGGTGTGGGTTCGGGATCCGAGTTTCATGGTGTTCGAGCGTGTTAGGAACGTATCTCCGCCTATCCGACGTTCAAGTTCTTAAGTCTCGGCCTGCCGCAGGTGCCGCATCACTTCCGATGACTCTCTGTCCATTAGACGTAGATGTGGGACTAATGCTCCGACCAAAAAATAAAACCGCCTGCGAGCCAAGGGCTCGCAGGCGGCGCGAGTTGTCACTGCGGCGACCGGCCCGGCTTATTGGGCCACGGTGCGGTAGAATGTCGCCCCGCTGCCAAGGCTCGTGTTAAACGAGACCTTGCCGGTGCTGTCGGCGTTCAAGGTTCCGACATTCTGCCATGTCTTAAGGTCGCTCGTGCTTTGCAGGATGTAGCTGCCGTTAGGCGTCCCACCCGACAGGCTGATGGTCAAGATGCTCCCGTTGAGCGTGATTCCCAGGTTGGCCTTCGTCGGCGCCGAGATGACATAGAGGTCAAAGCTCGTTGGCACAGCCGTGCCGGTGTCCTTCGCCGTGAGGGTGATGGTGGCATGACCAGTCTGGTTGCTGACAACCGTGATCGTCGCCGTGACACCCGTGAGGGACTTGGCGAACGCCACGTTACTGACGAGATTCGAGTTCGAGCTCGTGAAGCCGAAGGTCAGGTCAGTCAGCAGCGTATCCGGGTCGGTGATCGGCAGCGTGATAACCAGAGTGCTGTTCATCACGTTGGTCTGCGGCCCGATGACACCCCAAACCGGCGGATAGTCGATACCCGTTACATACAGCGTGAAGTTGACACTCTGGCTTCCATAGCTGTTCGAGGCGGTGACGCTGATGGTCGCCGGTCCGAGGTCATCGGAGTTGGCATACGGAACCAGTGTCAGAACCGCGTTGAAGGCGGTGCCGGTTGGGTCACCAGTGATGGCCACCGAGGAGACGAGTGTCTTAAGGCTCGAGGAGCCCGTTACCGTCACCGTCCCTGCCGGGTGGAGCACCGTGAACGGCACAGTCACCGTCTGAGTGGCGTTGCTGACTTCGGTCGTGGTCTGGTTGTTAATACCATTCGGATTGCCGGCGCTCGAAATAAGCGGAACCGTGACATTGGCGACCGTGAGATGGAACGTCGTCCACACAGGGGCGTTGGCGCTGTCCGAAGCCGAGATGCCGACGGTGGCCGAACCGGCCTGGCCGGCAGCCAAGGTAAGCGTTGCTGTAGCCGGGCTGGTGGCCTGGTTGAACGTCACGCCGGTGATTAGAGCCGGGTTCGAATTGGTCGATGCGAACGTCAGGGCTGACACCGCATCGTCAGGATCGCTCACCGGCAGAGACACGGTCACTGTCCCACCCGCTATTCCCGGCTGATCGGGAAAGGTGCCTGTCCACGTCGGCGGCCAGTCAACACCGTTGACAAACACGTTGAACTGGTTGGTTCCGCTGCCGTTCTGGTCTTTTGCATAGACCGTGACGACCGCAGGGCCGAGGTCGAACGAGTTCGCAAAGGGCACAAACGTGATCGTGGCCACGAAGGCGTT
>JBJKSV010000558.1:0-7016 GCA_046703605.1 Limisphaerales bacterium | reverse complement strand
GGTGCGGCCGGTCCTCCCCGACGCAACCGCAGGCCTCCTAACCAACGCCATTGACCTCCGCGCCGAGGCCTCGTCGGATGAACCGGGCCTCTATACCGCAACCTTTGTCCCGCGCATCGCCGGAGGCTACCGAGCCACGGCCTGGGCCACGAATTCAGCCGGCGTTCAGGTTGGCAGCGCCCAGGCAGGTTGGGCGACCGACCTCGCCGCGGCGGAATTCCAGTCTCTGACACCGAACATCGCGCTGCTGGAAGCCATCGCGCGCAAGACCGGCGGCGAAATCATTCCCGCGAGTAAGCTAGATGCCTTTGCGCGCAATCTGCCCCGGCGCCATGCCCCGGTCATGGAGGCCTGGAGCTTTCCCCTCTGGCACACACCACTCATGTTCTGTTTTGCCCTGGTTTGCTTTGTCTCCGAATGGGGCCTGCGCCGCTGGAAAGGAATGCCATGATTTGCGAGGAAAAGCAGAAATGAGAAAACAGAAAGCTGAAAGACGTTCCATGTTTTTGACCTCATCTTTTTGCCCTTGGTTCTGGCCCTGCCGGGCTAGGATTTCGGGTTTTGAATTTGGGCGCCATGCGCCCGCCCTGGTGGTGGGCCCAGCGGCACCTCCTATTGGGCATTGGGAATTAACCATTGCTCATTGGTCAACTCTTGCATATCAATGCCCGCCCAATGCCAAAATGATCAAGGCGTAATGCCCAATGCCCAATGAGACTGCGGTCTCTAATTCGATTGGATTTTATGGCGCTGTTCCTGCTCACCGGAGCGACTGCCCTTGGGTTGCCCCCAGCGCCGGCCGGCCAGACGACCGTCATCACCGTGGTGGGCGCTGCGGGCGGGCCTGAATACGCAGCCGTTTTCAGACAGGAGGCGGCCTTATGGAAGGAGGCTTGCGCCAAAGGTGGCGCCCGGCTTGTCAGCCTTGGCCTCGGTTCACCTGGGGCTGCCAACGACCTCGACCTGCTCAAACAGACTCTGGCGGCTCAACCCACCAACGGCCTCGCCCAGCTATGGATTGTGCTCATCGGCCACGGCACTTTCGACGGCCAGGACGCCAAATTCAATCTCCGCGGACCGGATGTGACCGCCGCCGAAATGGCCGGCTGGCTGCGCCCCTTCACGCGCCCGCTGGCTTTCATTGATACCAGCGCCGCTAGCGCCCCGTTCCTCAATCAATTATCCAGGTCCATCCGCGTTGTCATCACCGCCACCCGCAGCGGCAACGAAATCAACTTCGCCCGGTTTGGACAGTTCTTCGCCCGAGCCATCTCCGACCCCCAGGCCGACCTCGATAAAGACGGCGAGGTTTCGCTCCTGGAGGCCTTCCTGAGCGCCTCCCGGCAAACCGCTCAGTTCTATAAACTCCAGGGGCGCATCATCACCGAACACGCCCTCCTGGATGATAACGGCGACAAATTGGGCACGCCGGCCGATTGGTTTCGAGGCCTGCGTCCGGTAAAGAAGCCCAAGGAAAACACCGCCGTCGATGGACTTCTCGCCGGGCAGTTCTGCCTGATCCCGAGCGCGAGCGAGCGGAACCTGACCGCCCAAGAGCGCGCCCAGCGCGATGCGCTGGAACGGCAGGTCTTCGCGATCCGGGCAAAAAAGGCGAAGTTGCCCGAAGCCGAATACTACCGGCAACTGGAGAAGCCGTTGCTGGAGTTGGCCCGCTTCTACGCATCGAAATCGCTTCATTAGGTGCGGTCAAAAAATGACCAGTAATTAACAACCACAGTGTAGTCGCCGGGCCGCGGATGTCCCAAACTATCACAGCAGATTTGGGAAGCGTCCACGCTGTGATGGTATGACCGCGAGTCCGAGTAGCAAATTTAATGCAACCCCATTTGGGCGACCGCGAGATTTTCTTCAAAACAGGTTCGTTTACCTGAGAATCTCCGCCCGCGGCGGGGGGCTAACGGTGGGTGTCAACCTCAACCCGGACAAACGGTGCAGCTTCGATTGCGTCTATTGTGAGATAGACCGCGTCGTACCACCCAACGTGCCTCGATTGGACGTGGAGGTCTTGGCCGCCGAACTAAGCCAGACCCTGGCCCTGGTGCGCGGAGGCAAGCTCCGGACCCTGCCCGCCTATCGCTCCTTGCCGGATGAGTTGCTGCAATTGCGGTATGTCGCCCTGAGCGGCGACGGCGAGCCGACCCTCTGCCCGGATTTCCCCGAGGCCATCCAAGCCGTCATGCACGTCCGTGCCCTGGGCGGATTTGCCTTCTTTAAAATTGTGCTTCTCACAAATGGGGCCGGACTCGGTTTGCCGCACATCCAACAAACCATTGCCCACTTCACGCACACCGACGAAATCTGGATTAAGCTCGATGGCGGCACGCAGGCCTATGTCAATCGCATCAACGGCGCCGACGTGCCCCTGGAACGTATCTTGTCGAGTATTCTCTCCCTCGGACGCCAACGGCCCGTCGTCATCCAAAGCCTCTTCCCCAGCTTCCGGGGCGAGCCCCCTCCCGCCGAGGAAGTCGAGCGTTATGCCCACCGCCTGCTGGAACTGAAGAAGGCCGGGGCCAGGATTTCTCTCGTCCGCATTTACTCGGCACTGCATCCCACCCGCCTTCCGGAGTATGGCCACCTCTCGCTCAAAGAGCTCTCAAAAGTCGCGCAGGCCGTGCGACAGATTGCTGATCTGGATACTGAGGTCTCCTGAATCAGCCATCCATAGCGACAAGGTTTGCTAAATAAATGCCAAGAATGGGCTAGCATTGGGCCGCCCCTCAGCCCCATGCTCTTAATCATGCGGCCAGTCGGGCCCGCGATTGGCTAATGACGCCCCGGCATCGATGGGTCCCCACGCGAAAGACCGCAGGATGACCGAAGAGAGTATGAGAACTGATGGCCAAAACTACCTGCAGGAGCTTGCAAGCCTCCCGCCCGATACCTTTGAAAACCGCTTCTCCAGGATCTCGACCCGGCTTGGCCTGGGTCGCGCGCTCCGTCGCGAGTCGCTGGCGCGGCTCTTCGAGGCGGCTTTTTGCGCGGCAATGTGCAACATTGCCATAAATGGACTCGGCGGGTGCGAAGGCCAAATCAACCCCAGCCATGAGCGCAATCGAATCCGGCTGGAACAGGAGTTCATGGCTGCGCGAGACCAGCTTTACCGCTCGCGCGACTGGCGCCGGCTGGCGAAACTAAAGCGAGACTCGGCCACCCGGGTATTTCTAACGGTGCGTGTCGTGGAAGAGAACCTGGCGGGCTCGTAGCAAGGCTTCAGGCAGGCGCAACCTTAGACCCTGCACGATACTCTTAGCAGCCTCGCATTGGCCGGCGCCCTGACCTTCACATCGTCATTGGAATAGGCATAGACCCTTTTGGCAGTTCACACAGAAAAGCCTCGAGCGCACTCGGATTGTTATGGAAAGACGGCGGTAATTGCCAGAGAATCACCCCGACTCGGCATTCCAGGGGCCGAATGCGCTCGAAGAAGAGGTTCAGGGCCTCGCCGGCGGGGGCGAGTCTCTTTAGGTGCGTAATAAGTTGGTTGGCTTCACAATCCCGGCTTCCTGATCGCCGGTTTCAGCGTCCAGGCCTGGAGCCGGGCCAGCGCCAGGAGTTTCGGGGCGCGGAAGCCCGCCTTGTGGATGATCCAACCGCCGAACAAGCCGGGCGTGTCTTTGGCAATATGGCGGGCGGGGAGCAGTTCCGGCTCCGGGCCCAACGCGACTCCATCCTCGATCGGAAGCCGGCCATCGCGGAGGTTAGTCTCATACACACTCGCCATTGCGACAAGAAATCGGGCTGGAGAGATCGGGTCGGCGCCGATAAAGACGCGCGCCGGGACACGGTGCTGAGTCTCAATAAAATTAACCACGTCCCGCAACGCATCCCGAAAGGCCGGCCATTCCAGGTGCGTCGTTTGACTGGACGCCGGTGGTGGGCTGTCCGGGCCGAACATGCCTCGAGCTGGCAGAGGAAAGCCGGGCGCCTCGCCGGAAAGAAGTTTGCTGTCGGCAAGGACAAGCAACTCGAATTGATCCGCCACGGAGTAGCTTCGGTTCCCGAGCGTTTGAAAATCCAATCTCGCGCTGCCGTTGGCAACCACTTTCGCCGCGAGCGTTGCCAAATCTTTCGCCGGGGCGCCGGGGGAACGGACCAGGTCAGGATACACTTCGGGCAAATCGCTGGCTGTGATGAAATGCACATCGGGGAAGGAGCGGATATAATCGATGTATTGTCCGAAGCGCGCGAACGCGCCGTCGATTTCCGCCTGTGAACGCTCCGGCGGTGCCTTCCATTGCTCGCGAGGAGGGTTGGCGCCGCGGCTGAAGTTGACGGCGTCCCAGAATTTCTCATGGATGAATTCGCAGGGATGATAATAGATGCTGATCAGGCCGCCACCGGCCTTGCTAAGCCGGTTGGCGACGGCGGCAAAAGCCTGCTCACCGGGTTGAACCGCGGCCGGGTCGTGCAGTTCCATTCGGGTGCAGTTCTCGCCCATATCGAAGACCGTTAGGACGTTGTCGTACCAGAAGGGCTGGTGATTTAGCCCCACGTCGTCTCCTTCATCCACGTAGCAGGGCACTCCGTGTGGGGCGACGCCGATCTGCTTGAGTGCTGCCACCGCTTGCGGCGCCCACGACGACCCCGGTTGCCCGTAACAGGCCAGCGTCTTCACGGAGAAAATCCTCCGCACGTCCGCCGCCCCTCCGCCCTCGCGCCGTACGAACTCCGCTACCCCGTCCAGCCACCCGCAATCGGCCAGGTACTCGGTTGGCGTCGGATGCACGGAATGGAAATTGGAGTGGTATGCGATGGCATGCTTTTTGAGGGCAATGATGACATCGAAGCGTCGGCGCCGTTCGAGGGTGCGCGCCTTCTCGCCGACCACTTTGAACGTCGCCCGGATGTGCCGCTCGGTCAGCATCTCCGCGATCCGCTTGGCGGAGTCGTCCGAGGCCGGGAGCATGTAATCTTCGGTATCGAACCAGAGGATAACGTCAATTCGGCGTGGTTGCGCCAGCGCGCGGCTCCCAAGGAACAGCGGCGCAAGCACACAGAAGAGCAGTCCAACAATGCGGGCGTTCGGTTTCATGCCGGGAGTGTTATCCCGCCGCCAGCTCAATGGCAAGCGCAGGTTGCGGAGAGAGTGCAGTTGACGGCGCTCGACGGGGCTTGGAAGTGGTCCTGCGGTTTTTTTTGAAACAAACCTGCTCTAACCTGTGTAAAGGAATATATGAGAATGCTATGCCCTGCGATAGCGGCGCTTTGCCTGACGGCAACCAGTTGCCTTTACGTGAGTAACGCCAACCGGGTTGATGGCGATGGGAACATCGTCACGGTCTCCCGCCCGGTGGCCAATTTTCACCAGGTGTCTGTCGGCGGTCCGGGCCACATCACCCTCCTCCAGGGAGACCAGGAAGGACTGACCATCAAGACAGACTCAAACCTCCTGGCCTATATCACCACCTCAGTCTCCAATGGCCGGCTTTGGATCGGCCCGCACAACGTCAACCTCCAGCCGACGAGGGACATTCTTTACGTCCTCAAGTTCAAGGACCTCAACAGGCTGCGCTGCTCAGGCGCGATCAACGCCCAGGCCAGGAGACTGGCGGCCCGGAACTTAGACCTGGAAGCCAGCGGAGCCAGCTCCCTGCAAATTGACTCCCTGCAGGCCGACCGCCTCCAGGCCAGCCTGAGCGGCGCCTCTCACGCTGAATTGGGCGGGACAGTCGCCAGCCAACGCCTGAGCATCAGCGGCGCTTCCAAGTATGAAGCCGCCCAATTACAAACCGACAGCGCGGATGTCAACGCCAGCGGCGCCTCGCATGCCCGCTTAACCGTCAATGGCCGCCTGGACGCCGACGCAAGCGGGGCCTCCAGTATCCGCTATGACGGCAAAGCCGTCGTCCGCCCGCACACGTCGGGAGCTGCCAGCATCACAGCCGTTGATTAGCGCCTGAGTTCGCCTCCATCCGGCTATCGGCCGCTATGAACGCTTCATGGCCCCAGTCTCCAGTGCGGGTTGGGCTGCGTGTGGCGCTGGAGTCCCTCGACAGGGAGGCGGGTTGGGGCGGAGGGTTCGAGTGGGAGGATGTGGGGCTCGGGATTCATGGGGTGGGAGGTTTAAGTGCTAATAAGTGCTAGAAAGTGCTAGAAGGCAGAAAGCAGAAAGTAGAAAACAGAAAGCAGAAATTGGACGTCGTAGAAGAAGCTGACGGGCCGAGAGGCTGAAACAGTGGAATCCGGATTGGCATGTCGTTCATATATATGTCGTTCTATGTGCGCCGCTGTGGAGCGCCGGGGCCGGAAAAACACCGGCCTCTATGTAGTACGGATGTCGAGAATTGGGATTTTTCCGTTTGGCGGCGATTTTTTGAAGATAGTGTGACATAGGGGAAGATGCGAGGTTTGAGGTTTCAAAGGGAGGCGCCGAGGACATTCGGCCACCAGCAGGCAAGAGCGAACTTTCAAGTATTGCGGCCATGGGGAGGCGGTTGGCATGAGGAAACCTAGGCTGAGAATGGTATGAGTGGACAGGAACTAAATCGAGTTGAGGTGTTCCGGGCGCGAATGGCGGAGATAGTGCGGGAGTATGGAGGCAGCGCCGTGCAGGGATGGAGAGGAGCGGATTGGGCGGTGAGGTGAGTGCTCGAGCGAGTGCTGGTTTAGAATCTCATAATAGGGCGAGGGGGGTTACTTTGCGGCTGGCGCTGACGCGTTGAGCGGGGGGCGTGAATGGCAGCCAGTTTCGGCACCCGGCATGGCGCCTTCACGGGTGAGAGACGCGGGGGCGCGTCAGAGCAGTCCGTTCTGCCCAAGCAGTTGCTCGGCCCAGGCGTCGTCTTGAGGTGAAAGAGGCGGTTCCAGGGCGCGGCGGTAATCCAGGAAATGGTAGCGGCCTCGTTCGTGGCATTGGTCAACCAGGGGCTGGAGGGCGAGAACTGCGTCGGCATTGGTCGGGCGCAGGGGAACCTGAATTACCGGCAGCCGCTCGCGCAGGCGAATCGGATAGACTTCGTACTCGCCACGGCGTTCGGCGCGGATGGCACAGA
>JBJKSV010000557.1:0-2725 GCA_046703605.1 Limisphaerales bacterium | reverse complement strand
CACCGCCGGGCACAGGTGAACGCAATGGATCGACATTTCCAAGAATCCGACACCGCGGAGGTTGCCGGCCAATCTGACACAGAATGCGGGCAGCCTTGTCAAAGAGAATGAATGGAATTGCAAAAATCGACGCCTGAGGCCGAACGACACTCCGGCCATCAGGTTGACACCGCGGCGCTGCCTGCGCCTGAAATCGTGGAACAACTCCTCCGGGACGCCGAGCGCGCCGGGGCCAGCGACGTCCACCTGCAGATGGAGGATGCCGGTGTGGCTGTTTCTTTCCGCATGGACGGGCTTATGACGCCGGTCACCCAGTTCCCGGCGGAAGTCGCGGAGCGCATTTTCGGGCGCATCAAGTTCCTGGCCCGGCTCAAGACTTACCAGGAATCGCTGCCGCAAGATGGGCGGATCGACAAGCACCTGGTCAAAACCGCCAGCGATATTCGCGTGGCGACCTATCCGACGGTGACCGGCGAGAAGATCGTGCTGCGATTGTTCACCACCGGCGCGGTCCAAGACTTGTCCGACCTGGCCTTTCCCGCCGATGCCGCCTCGGAACTCGAACGATTTCTCCGCCAGAACTCCGGCTTGCTGCTATTGACCGGTCCCGCCGGCAGCGGCAAGACCACCACCATCTATGCCTGCCTGCGCCATCTGGCCGCCTCTGGAGGGCGGCACATTATCACCATTGAAGACCCGGTCGAGCAGATCGTCCCAGGGGTGATGCAGACCGAGGTGTGCGATGCGCGCGGGCTGGATTTCGCCAAGGCCGCGCGGCACCTGTTGCGCCAGGACCCCCAGGCGCTGGTCATTGGCGAGATCCGGGATGACGAAACTGCCTGCATTGCCGTGCGCGCCGCCTTGACCGGGCACCTGGTGATTTCGACGCTCCACGCTGGCTCCTGCCAAGGCGTGTTCGAGCGGTTGCTCGTGCTGTGCCCCGACCGCTCGGCCATTGCCTCCGCGCTCGAATTGGTTCTGAACCAGCGGTTGATGCGCGCCCTCTGCCCCCGCTGCAAAGGGGACGGCTGCCCCGCCTGCCTCCAAACTGGCTACAAGGGCCGCCTGCCGCTGGTCGAGTGGCTGCGGCTCGAGGAGCCATTGCGCGCCCAAATCCGCTCGCGCGAAATCGGGGCGCTATCGCCGCACCGCACTCTGGAGGAATCCGCCCGCGAGGTTTTGCGCCGTGGCATTTCGAACCAAACGGAATACCGCCGTGTGTTCGGATTATGAAAGACGACGAATTGGCCTTCCTGAACCCCTCCAAGCGTTGATCCTCAGGACTCGATCAGGGCTGTAGAGAGCGCCCTTCCGCGCGTGTGCAAGGGAATGATTTGGTCAGCTCGGAGCGCGAATTCCGCGTAGGTCTCACCCCGCTCGTTACAGAACTCGACCTCGTAGGCGTCAGCGTCCAACAGTTCGACCACGGTTCCGACCTCGCCGGCGCGGAGCTTGCGGTTCGGCAGATCTTCAGCCAATGCCACCGCTTCCAGCAGGTTGATCTTTCTCTTTTTCATAAGACTTTTCTTCGCAGTAAAACATAGCACGTCGTAAGCCGCGGGAAATCCTCATTCGCTCGCACGATCCATTTGCTCCGGATCCAGGCCCTCCCCGCTCCTGCCACCATCATGAAGTCGAGTGTGTAGCCCCACATCGCACTCTCGAAAAATCTGCGCGTGACGTCTTGCGTGGTGGCCTGTCGAATCAAACAGAATACCGCCGGGTGTTCGGATTATGAAAGACGACGAACTGGCCTTCTTAAACCACCAACTGGCCGCGATGCTCCACGACGGCATCCCGCTCGAAGGCGCCCTGCGCCGACTCTGCGAGGAGATGGGCGCCGGGCCGCTCCGCGACCAATTGCGCGCCTTGGAAACGGACCTGTCCAAGGGCGTCCCCATCGACCAGGCGCTGGCCTCGCGCCGGTTGCCCGAACTCTACAAACGCCTGGTCCTGGTCGGCGTCAAGAGCGGCGACCTGCCCGGCGCGTTGCGGATGCTGGCCGATTATTTCCAGCGCCGGCATCGGCTTTGGACCCGGTTGAAAGGGCTGATGGTCTATCCGCTCATTGTTTTGGGTGTCTCCTTTGTCTTGTCCTGCTTCCTCTTCTGGCTCCTGCACCATTATATATGGAACAACCTGGTACTCCTCTCCGGCCGGCCCCTCTCCCCGGTTATGGCTGCCGGCCTATGGATAGCGCCCTCCGTCATCGGCCTTGCCCTGGTCGCCGGGCTGGTGGCAGTCGCAGTCTCACCCTTGCGCCGAAAGCTGCGCTGGCGCCTGCCGGCCTTTCGTCAAGCCAGCCTGGCGCAAGTGGCCTCGGCCGTGTGGCTGATGCTCAAAAACGGGGTGCCGCTGGACGACGCGCTGGCCCTCGTGCAAGAACTGGAGGGCGCCACCATCGCCCAAACCGAAATTGCGCGATGGCGCTCGCGCTTGGCGGCAGGCCACGGCAAATTCTCCGAAATGGCGGCCCCTGCCGTCTCGACTCCCCCGCTGTGGCGGCGCGACCTCTTTGCCAGGCCCAGCAAAGCCACCAAAGGAGGCGTCTTCCCGCCCCTGTTCATTTGGACGGTCGCGCAATCGGGCGAGGACCTTGCCGGCGGCTTTGAACGCGCGGCCAAACTGTATGAGGCGCGGGCGCAGTACCGCGCCGAAGTGCTGCTCTACTCGGCACTGCCATGCTCGATTCTGGCGCTCGCCATCATGATCATCTCCCAAATCC
>JBJKSV010000556.1:0-3842 GCA_046703605.1 Limisphaerales bacterium | reverse complement strand
GTCTCGAAATCCTCATACGCAATCACGACGTTGAACTTCGGGTTGCAATCCCGGTCAAACCCCTCCCCTGTCAGGCAAGTAAGCGTGCTTTCCATGTGAGACATAATGAAATCGGCGCCCGTGACCGGCAATGGGGTTTTGACCCCACTTTGCTCTTACCGAACGAGCCAGGCCAGGAGCGGCGCGAACACCAGGCTCGGCAAATAGTCGGCCAACTCGATCCGCTTCAGCCCCAGGATGACCAAAGCAACCGAAAACACCAGCAGGCCACCTGTCGCGTTCAGAGCCTCCACTAATCCGTGCGCCCCCAGCCAGGGTGCTAAGAGCCGGGCGCAAACCAGCGTGACGGTTCCCTCCATGGCAAGCACAGGCACCGCCGCCAGCATCACGGTGCCGCCAAAGATCCGCGCAAAACCCATCGCCGCTAATCCGTCCATCACCGCCTTGACCGCCAGCGGGTAATAATATCCGGAGACTCCATCCTGCACCGCGCCCACAATCCCCAAAGGCGCCGCGCAAAACAGAACCGCGCACACTTTGAACCCGTCCCCCGCCTTCCGCCCGGTATTGGGAGCGGCGGCCTCGATACCCTTGCGGGCTCCCCGACCCAGGTGGTTAGAGAGGCGTTGGAGCCGCAACAATTGTCCGGCGAGCTTGCCCAGCATCAGTGCCAGGACCACTACCGCCAGCTCCTTAAGGATTTGAGTCAGAGTTCCGCTGAGGCTCTGCCATGTCAGGCGCAATCCGTAAAAAACGGTGAAGGCCCCAAGCCCCACCTTGAAGAACGACTCGTGCGCCTCGGACAGCGGCCTGCGCCGCGCCAGGCCCACTGCCCCGCCAGCCGCGATTCCCACCGCGTTCAAAATCGCTCCGATCATCGGTCCGATGCTGTGTTCAACCTCGCGGCCGCGAAGCGCCCGTGAGCTCTGTGGCCCCGGCTGGCCTGGCATCTTGAGCGCGTCGCAGTCGTCCTCTCCGCTCCAACAAACGACCATAGAGTACGGCCTCGGTTCATAGCAGCGGCCGACTAAATCTCGATGCCAAGCCCCGGCGCATCCAGGACGAGAGTGTCTGAGACCCTCCCCTGCCATGCTCGCAATTCCTTGAACAGTTCAGAAACCATTGCGGAGCAGCTCGGATCACCCGCCAGATTATGCGTCTCCCACGGGTCCTTCTCGATATCAAAGAGTTGGACCTTTTTCACCTCCGGATACACAATCAGCTTATGCGTGCGGGTTCGCACCATGCGCTGGAAACCGCGGTAAGCGCAATAGAGGGAGTTGAAGAGGTGGTCACGCTCACCGTGCAACAGAGGAAGCAGGCTGGGGAACTGCACGGTTGCGGGAACGGAGATGCCGGCCAAACCACAGACCGTGGGAAACAAACAGTGCTGATACATCAAGGAGTCAATCCGCCGACCGCCGGCAATGCCGGGGCCGAGGATAATGAAAGGCATTCGCACGGAGCAGTCGTAAAGGTTCTGCTTGCCCATGAGACCATGCTCGCCCACGGCCAATCCGTGATCGCCCGTAATCAAAACGTAGGTGTTATCAGCTTGGCCGGACCGTTCCAGGGCCTCGAGGATACGGCCCAGTTGGCGGTCCATGAAAGTTGTGAGTGCGTAGTACTCGCGGCGGTGGACCTGCACATCGTAGGGCGTGCGGGGAAAGGGCGCCAGCTTCTCGTCGCGAACGCGGAAATCGCCCTGGTCGAACGGATGCTGGGGAAGGAAATTCGGCGGCACCTTGATGTTCTCCGCCGGATACGTATCCACGTACTCCTTGGGCGCCTGCCGAGGATCGTGAGGTGAATTCCAGGCGACGTAGAGAAAGAACGGATTGTCCGGACGCTCGCCCATTTTGTTCAGAAACTCGACGGCGCTATCGGCGTAAAGCTCACACGAATGCTGTCGTCTTTCATAACGCGGGCCGGCTTCGACCGGACTCGGGCCGTTCTGATGTTTCCACAGGTCATGGTCGGTTCGCTGTTCGATGTCCCAGAGGCCTTTGGGGGTCCAATGGCCGAGATATTTTGGGTCCCATGGCGTCCACGGGTTCCCTGGGTGGGGCCGGTCGTAAGAGAGCTGGCCGGAAGGGTAGAATCCAGGGCCGATGGTCTTGCCTTTGGCAAAGCTGCGCAACGCGGTTTGATCGCCGTTGTGCCATTTGCCGACCACGCAGGTGTCGTAGCCGCCCATTCTCAGGGCCTCCCCCAAGAGGGGATAGTAGCCGCAATGATTGCCCCCGCAGTTCCAGACATACCGCCCCGTATGGAGCATCGCGCGGCTGGCCACGCAGACCGCGCCCGTCCAGGAGCCCTGATGGAAGCAGTGGGTAAAGGTTGTTCCGCGAGCAACGAGCCGGTCGAAGGTGGGGGTGTGAACTTCCGGGTTGTTGAGGGCATGAATCGTGCGGTAGCATTGGTCGTCCGCGACCACGACCAGGAAGTTCGGCTTGCGTGGCCGGCGTGGGGCGGGCATTTCCGACGCGCTCAGATGCATGGGCGACAGGAAACCCGAAGCCGAAATGGCGCCTACGCCTTTCAGAAAGGCTCGCCGATCAAGGGTCAGGCTGGAGGTGGGCCCCATTTCGCAAAGAGCGGCTTTCTTGTTGAGGAAGTTCATGGCTTTCATCTGCTCTTGATTCTTCCACAAGTCCTCGCGCAGAAAAGCAAATTCGCCGCGCCAGACAGGAGAGTCAGGTGTCCATGGGTGAATGGGCGGGCACTTCCACCCAGAATCGTGAGCCGCCATCGGGGGGGAACTCAGCCCCGACCCGGGATCCTTGGGCTTCAGCGAGCGTCTTGACGATGTAAAGGCCCAACCCGGTGCTGGTTTCACCGCCGGTGGGTCGATTGCCCACTTTGGCGAATTCCACGAACAACTGAGGCCGGCGGGCTGGCGGCACACCCGGCCCCTGGTCCTCGACCTCCACTCGCCAGGAGTCGTCCGCGGGCCGAATGCTGATGGTCACTCGAGTGCCTGGCGGGCTGTATTTCAGGGCGTTGGAGAGATAATTCGTAATGATTTGGTAGGTGTGGGCCAGATTGGCCCGCGCCTTCGGGGAACCAGAAGGCAGTTGTTGGACAATCCCGATGTCCTTGGCCTGGGCAGTGAAGGCGGATTGGTCCACCACTTGCGCCACGACCGGATTGAGTTCGAAAACCTCAGCCTGCCCGGTTCCCTGCCGTTCCAGGAGATGCAAGGCCAGGAACTCATCGACCATGATCTGCATCTGGCGGGAGGCGACCAGGATTTTGTCCAGAACGTTATGTTGGAGGTCGCGACGTTCCCGGCTTAAGCCCACGGTGGCATAGCCGTTGATGACAGTCAGCAAGTTGCGCAGGTCGTGAGCGGCAATGCGCATGAACCGGTTGCGCTGTTCGAGCATGCGCATGAGTTCTTGGGTGCGCTGGCGCACCAGGGCATCCAGTTGAGAATTCTGCTGCCGGAGTTGGCGGGTCAATTGTTCGGTAAGGAGGGCATCTGCGGCGCACGCAAGGTGAGTGACCAGCACCATCGACCCGGCCTCCCAAGAGGAAGCCAAACGCTCATCGAGAATAGCGGCAAACATGCCCGCCACCTGGTTCCGAGTGCGTAACGCGGCAAGGAGCAGGCTGGCTTGACCTTCAGGAGGCCGGAACAGCGCCGGACGCGACCGCCGGAGCGCCCACCCAAACAGGCCTGAGTCCATTGCCTGGGCGACCAGGCTATTAAGGGCCTCGGCCTCATCTTGCTTAAGCCGCGTTGCCAGGGAAAATCCGCCGCCCTTATCATCAGGCAGGTAGAACCCGGCGACCTTGGCCGGGATAAGAGGTTTGAGACGGCTCACGGTGAATTTGAG
>JBJKSV010000555.1:0-4438 GCA_046703605.1 Limisphaerales bacterium | reverse complement strand
CAGCCGATCTGGCCGCCTGCGCCATAAGCGCGTAATCGGCAATGCTGTCGGTAGGGCGCGCCGTCCGCGGTGCGCTGCGATACCGCAGAGTGTGGCGGTTGGGCGGAGGGTGGCGCGCAGAGGACTGCTCGCCCTACCAGGCACCCCCATCGGCCATTACTTTGGATCGAGATTCTGGCGGAGTTCCTCTGGTGTCACTCTGCTCCGCACACCGTTAGGCGGGACTGGGACTTTGGCCGTCCAGAGGATGGCATTCAGCACGATCTTGCGGAAGTTGGGGTTGCCGAAGTTCTTGTGATAATGGGCGCCGGTGAAGCCGAAGCCCCGGCCACCGTCCGGGCGCTGGTAGGCCCAAGCCATGATTTGTGGGTCGCCGCGTTTGACCGAGGCGCGCACGGCGGGATTGCCTTCGTGCGGTCCATCAGGACGGCTCATGGTGCTCTCCGGGGCAATGGCGGTGAGGATGGGCGTGACGCCCTGCATGCCGTCGCGGAAGCGCATGTAGAAGTACCATTCGTCATATATCTTGAATGGTTTGACTCCACGAGTAATAGGATGGTCGGGCAACGTCTTGAAATCAGCCGTCCACATCGGGTTGACAGAACGGTTGATTTCGAAGCAGCCGCCCATCCAATCCAGGAACTCTTTTTCGCCCTTTTCCGGCGTTGGCTCGACGGCGTAATGAATGCAGACGAACCCTACGCCTTTTTTCATCAAATCGCCGATCACCCCCAGACGGTCATCCTGGAGCAGGGGGTGGCCGGGACCGCCATCGCTATCGACAACAATGGTGGCCGCATTCTCGAATGCGGCACTCGGGTCGGCGGGCCAACCATTGCTATAGACCTCGGAGGTGACGCCGGGGACGTGGTCCAGGCATGCCTTGAGCAGGAGGCAATCGGCGCGGTGTTCATGCTCGCCGGGGCCGTGGCTGGGCGTGCCGGCGATGAAAACGATCTTTTTGTTAGCGGCAAAGGCCGCAGTTACCAACAAGGTGTTCAAAAGCAAGAATGATAGGAGGCGTTTCATATTACAATGGTCTTTGGTGCGGAGTCAGGTCTGCTGAGGCGTTCACGGGATGGACGATAGAAAACCGGCCACCAATGGACACGAATGACCACAAATGACGCGGCATTCGTGTGGGTTCGTGTCCATTCGTGCTGGCAAGACGTGGTCCATCGCGAGCACCTGTCACTATCTGCGTTTGTAGGTTACGAGCATTGTTCCGGAATCCTGGGTTGTGGTAAAGGAAGTGGGCCTGTCGCCGCCCGGCTGCGCGTAGCAGACGCGGAAGCCGTCTGGCTGGATGTCGTAGATGCCGAGCAGGGTTTCCTGGTCGCCAGAGTCGTTCGTGTGATGGATGTCCATTTGCTTGGGCGTCTTGGAGGGGTCGAGGGAGAAGGTGCCTTTGTCGGTTTGGTCACCGTTAACCAGGGCGTAGGAATTTCCTTTGATCGTGACGGTTATATCCTGGAAGTCCGCCTGGCTGGCTGGCATCCCGTTGGCCTCGAGGTTCGCAACGCGCCATGCCCCTTGCAGCTTGTTAAGGTCTTGGGCGCCGCCGGCTTCACCCGAGAGGTCTTTGAGACGGAGGTCCTTGAATTGGACCAGCATTGGCGGGCCGGCGTGAAGTTGGAGGGCCAGAACGCCGCTCATCGCGCGCTTGGATTCGCAGTTGTCGGTTACATCGACGCTCATCTGGCCGTTGATGAACTGCTGGAGATGGTTGCCTTTGGCGATGATTCTATAGGTGTTCCAGCCGCCTTTTTTGACGGAGGCCTGGATGGCGTCGGCATCGCCTACGTGACCGACAACGTGCTTTTGGCAGTCCTGGTCCCAGACCACCTTCTCGCCGCGCGCGGCCATGGTGCCGCGCGTCATTCGCTCTTCGTAGAGGCTGCCGGTGTAGGTCGGCCCGGCCTCCATGTCCGCCTGGTAACCGCCCACGACCCAGTTCTTCGGGTCCAGGACCTTGCTGCGGTACTGGATGCCGGAGTTGGCAAACCCATGGTTGTCACCCGGCACGATCCGGAACGAACAACGCAACTCGAAATCGGAGACAGTACCGTTGGTCCAGATAAGGAAGGTGTTTCCCGGCGCCGGATTCTCGGCCGTCGTCTGGCCGGTAATGGCGCCGTCCTGGACGGACCAGAGCTTGGGATTGCCGCTCCACCCCGTCAGGTCCACGCCGTTGAAAATGGTTTGAAATCCGGCCTGCGCGCGATCCTCCAGAAGGACCTTATCGCTGGTTTGCAGCGGTATTTCCGGGCCACCTGGATTCCTTGGCACTATCTGGCCCGATGCAATTTGGCTTGCCAGACTCGCGATGGCCAACAACTCGATGAGGATTATGCTCTTCATAAGGTTCGGATTGATTGCGGTTTTGACGCTCCCTCAAGCGGAGAGTGTCTTTTTCAGGAATTTCAGTCCTTTGACGGCGATTTCATTTCGGGTCGGCTCGATACGGCGCCAGATGGCCGCCGCGCGCGCGATGACCTTTACGTCGGTTGTGAACGACTCGATGACCACATCCCCTTTGTAGCCGACGGCCTTGAGAGCTTTGGCGATGGAGGGCCAATCGATGTGGTCGTTGCCGGGGGTGCCGCGGTCGCTGCCGCAGGCGTGGAAATGGCCAAGGAGCTTGCCCGCTTTGCGAATGGCGTTGGCCTGGAACTTCTCCTCGATGTTCATGTGGAAGGTGTCCAGGTGCAGCTTCAGGGCGGGGCTGCCGACGTCTTTGACCATCTGAAGGGCCTGGTCGCAGGTGTTGATGAAGTCCGACTCAAAGCGGTTGAGGGGTTCCATGCAAATCTGCTTGCCGTTTTTCTCAGCGTATTTGCAGAGGGTTTTCAGGTTCTTGACCACCGTTCGCCACTGCCGCTTATACTCGGGCGCGGGCACCGCCTCGGCGCGGCCCACGGCGGAATAGACCGGGCCAATGAGGCTCGGGCACTCCAGGACAACCATCTGGTCAATGACCTTCATCATGTAGTCGAGGCTGTTCTTTTGCTGCTCGGGCGTGCCGCGCAGGTCGCGGTCCGGCCCCAGGCAGGCGCAAGCCGAGCCGCAGACCAGGCCGCATCTGTCCAACTCGCGCTTCACGTAGGCCGGGTCGATGTGGGAGGGGTCTTCGATGGGGATTTCGATTGTCTGAAAGCCCCACTCCTTGAACTGGGAAAAGAGCCGTGTGCTCTTGTTGGTAAATGGAGAAGCAAATAGAAAGGTGTTGATTCCGAGTCTCATAATGCGCAAGCCTAATCGTTCCGCAAAACCTGTCAATGGCTTTTGGGCCACATTTGCGCGCCTGCCTATGTTGCCGATCGAGAATGTGCTGGACGCTCCCTTTGGGTCCGGTCAGACTTCTTCTGAAATCGATCAGCCCATGAAGACGAAACCAAATCATTTCCAATTGCGACAAATGTCTCGTCCCGCAACGTCTGCTCGATGGCGCTCCAGTCAGAATTTCCAGATGCCGCTGTCCCGGCGGCTCTCCACCCTCTCCATAGCGATTCTAGCCGGGTGTCTATGCCTTGCCGCCCCGCACCATCTCCTGGCCGCGGGGGGCCGCGCCACGCGCCTGCAGCCCATCTTCAACGGCAAGAACCTGGCGGGTTGGCGAGAGTCGGAGCCGAACCCGTTCTGGCACGTGCATCACGGAGTGCTGATTGGGGAGAGTGATCCGGCCAAACGCGGCGACGTGCTCTACACGCAAAAGGCATATAAGAACTTTGTCCTCGATTTCCAGGTGCGGTGGAGTGGCGAGATTGACAGCGGCATCATGCTGCGGAAGCCGGAACTCCAGCTTCAGCTTGGCGTCTCGCGCAGCCTGAAAAGAGATATGAGCTGCTCGTTTTACACCGGTGGCAAAGACATCTACCCGCAGGCTGGCCGCGCTAAGGACCTCGAAAAACATTTCAAACCCGGTCATTGGAACCACATCCGCCTCAAGGCCGAAGGGGACACCTTCACCGTCTGGCTCAACGGCAAAGAGGTGGTCGGCCATTACACCAATCCGAAATATTCGGAGCCGGCGCCCATCGGCCTGCAGATCCATCCCGGTCTCAAAATGAAGGTCGAATATCGCCGGATCAGGCTTAGGGAGCTGAAGTGAGGCGGGGCTGACTTGGCCGATCAGGAAGTGGTCTCCCAAGCCAACCTCCCGCGGTTCGTAAAACCTCTTTGCACCTAAACATAGGCGCTGAACGATGTGGTAAGCCCCATGGAAATGACTGGAGCATGTCCAGAGGATTACTCCTGTGTAAGGAAGCAGTGTTAGGCGGTTGCGTGCAGCAAAACCGCAGGGACGATGCTTCTGATCAGAGACTCCTTACGTCCTCTCCTACAGCGGTTTACGCAGACTTTGCCACTGGCCGTCAACTGAACCCTACACCCCGCCAATAAAGGGTGGCAGCGGGCAATCCAGTGTGTCGGCGATGGC
>JBJKSV010000554.1:0-6231 GCA_046703605.1 Limisphaerales bacterium | reverse complement strand
ACCCCGCCCCGTTTTACCGCGTCTCGGTCCGTTGTGGATTTCCAACTCCCCAGACGTTCCGAGAGGCGGTCGCCCAATGCCGGAAGGCCATTCGCGAGGCGTATTGGGCGGCCTTTGCCTAACCCGGATATCTCCTACGCGGCCGGGGCGCGCAGTCCTCTGCGCGCCGCTATAGGGCGGAATGCCCTCGATGGTGCGGACAGCGGCGCGCAGAGGACTGCGCGCCCTGCCTCAATACACCCGGTAGTGGACAGCCTGAGTGTCCTGGCGCGGTGGTTGGTCGGGGGACTGTTCGTCTATATGGGACTGAGCAAGGCCCTGTCTCCCGTTGAGTTTCTAAAACTACTGCGGCAATACCAACTTTTCAGCGACCCGCTTCTGCTCAACGCCATCGCCGCCTCTCTGCCTTGGTTCGAGGTCTTTTGCGGCCTGCTCTTGCTCGCGGGCATCGCGGTGCGTGGCTCGGCCCTCGTCCTGCTTTCTATGCTCATCCCCTTCACAATCGTCGTAGTGCTGCGCGCCCTGTCAATCGCCAACGCCCAGAGCCTGGCGTTTTGCGCGGTCAAGTTCGATTGTGGCTGCGGGCAAGGGGAGGTGTTCATCTGCCATAAAATCTTCGAAAACACCTCTCTCATACTGCTCTCGGCCTGGCTCCTCGCCGGATATGGCCGTCGGCTGTGTCTGCGCTTCGACCTGTTTCGAGCTTGAAGCGCTCAGCGTCGGCGGCCTTCCCGGCCATCTTCACCGCGCCCTCCACCGAAGCCTCCCCCCTCGAACCTTTCACCGCGGGCACCGCCGTCTCTGGAAACCGGAGCACGAAACTCCTGCCTCTGCGGCGGGGCAGCGCGAAAGTCCCGTCCTCGCTCGGCGCCTCTGGAGGGGAAAGCAGGCTCGAAACGCGGTTGGGCGGGGCCAAATTCACTGTGTCCACCGCTTCTAAAGCGGCCAAAAAAGCCAGGCCTGCCCGCCTCCGGACTGATCCGAGGTCCCCTCATCTGACCCGCCTGCGGGTGAAAAACATTCCGCACCCGCCCTGGCTCTCCGGCCGCAAGATTGCCCGTATGTGAGTTGTAAGCGCGTCCATAGTACCCGCGCCCCAACGGCCCGGCTTGGAATCCTCTGGCCATGGCGCCCCGTCGGCTTGGCGCAGGACGATAGACGTCTATCGAGGTTCGATCGAAGTTGCGAGGCCGGTGTGCGCCAATCTCCTGGCGAGCAAAGCCGCGCCCAGGGCGGTGAAAGGGGCCCCAACGCGGGCGGGGCGGATGCCAGCCCAGCCAATGATGATGGAAGTGATCAAAACCGTAGTAGCCTCGCGGCCAGCCAAATCCAATGCCAAAACACCAGCCCGACCAAGGAGTCCAAAACGGGTCCCACCCGAAACCCCATGTTCCCGGCCAGCCAAACCAGACCGTGTCAACCCAAGGCGGATAATAGTAGCCGGTGCCATAGACCACCACGCCGTACGGCGCCACCACTGTGCCCAAATACCCGGGCGTGTAACCCGCGTAGATGACGTCCGGAGTCGCATTATACACGCGCACGTAGGTGACATAATGCACCGGGCAGGAAGGCGGGATGGAGTAAATGACCGCAGGCACCCAGCCAGCCACCGCCCACGGGCCTGTGACCGATGTGGCGACGTACCAAACCCCGTCTTCGCAGGCGTACCACGAATGCGGGTCCACCTCGATGATCGGAACGCTGCTGTTGGCCACGTAGAAGAGCGGCGTGCCCGCGATGGCGACAAGTTGCGGCGCCCCGTCGATTTGGGGCGCGGGGATTTGAGCGCCTTTAGCCACCGAGGTGGTCTTGGGAATGTCGTTGGCTATGAGGGCCTCTTTGGCCTGCGCTGTCCCCGGGATGCTCGCCTTGACGTTTTCCTTTGGGCTGTTGTCGGGGATGCGGGCGAAAGCGGCGGGCATCTCATTGCCCGCAACGAACTGCCACGGCCCCTTGAAAGATGGCGCCCGATACCAACGCCCGGAGATCAGGACGTAGGTCTGCTGGTCGGTCAACAGCTTGAAGACGTTTCCCGTCGTGTTGGTCACATACAGCAGCGCCGTTCCTGAAATGGGTACAAAATCCGGCTCGCCGTCGAAGGTGATAAGCTCCGCCGGTTTTGTTGCCACAAAAATGAGCGGAGCCGTTGCGTCGCTGAGCCTTGGTGTCAGTTGTGTAGCGGGATTGGGCTGGCCCTCCAGCAAGTCCACTTCGCCGGAAAATCGGTTCTCGGCGGCGGTGGCGCCGGGCGGGCGACTGCCAACGCGCCAAGGGCCCTCCAAGGTTGGCGCCTGCATATAACCATCGAGGACGTGCAGATAAAACGTTCCCGACTTGCGGTCCTTCAGAAGCAACACGCGTGTGTTGATCACGCGGTCCAGGTCTGTCGCCGACACCGGTTCGTAAGCAGGCGTGCCATCAATCGAGATCAGGATCGAGGGCTGGTTGGCGAAGATGATTTGCGGCGGAGCGTTATCGAGAGGTTGAGCCTTTGCGCTCTGCTGTTGGTGATTGGCGGCCAGATTGCCCTGAAGGCTGTCGAGCGAATAGCTTTGCGCTTGCTTCCCAAGGTCTTCCTGGAGTGCAGCCCGATAGGCGGGGGCCTTGTCGGGTTGCGAGGGAAACTCGACAGCGACAATCTGTGGGTTCTCGACGCTGACTGTGCGGTTCGAGGAATTGACCGAGGTTGCCGCTCGGAAGGTGATAAGTCCAAACACAGCCTGCGGCTGGCCGGCCACCTGGACCGAGACACCACTGCGGGCGGTCAGGGTGTGGCCATCCCAGGATTCGATCTGAGGCTGATAAATCGTGTTGGTCGTCCCTGCGTGGACGATGACTCTGGGCCAGTCATAGGCGGTGTGCGCCACCGGTTCGGCCGCGTAGTCGGAGGCCGGTTCCGCGGCGTAAGAACCCGGCCCGCCATAGCTGTTGTCGTTGTTGTAGTTATATTCGGGAACGCCCTCCATCTGCGCGCCATATTCATCGCCGTAATACCCCTTGCTCGCGCAACCTCCCAGCACGAGCGCCACCCCCAACAGGGCAACGGCCTGGACAGTCATAAAACGCCGGCTCTCCTCGTTCAAGGCGCGAGCAATTCGCTGCGCCAAGCCAACGCGCTCACCGGTCTTCCGCCACCGGCCCCATGGATCCGCGAGTTTCATTTGTACTTAATAGCTACACCGATAATTTCCCTGGAAACGTCTTCGCTCATCCCCTGCGGTCCCCACCAGTAATCCACGTAAAGCACTGGAATAATTTCGGTGCGATCGGTGGCGATAAACACTGCGTCCGCCCCAAACCTGGCCGCGGCTTGCCTGAGTTTCTCCTCCAACTTCTGCTCAGGCGGGTTGCCGTGGACGATAAGAAGCACCTCGCCCAGGGCCTCTTTCTGGCGTTTAGGCTCGCGCTGCAACACTTGCACATTCGCAGGGTTCGTGGGCGGGTATTTCGGAGAGCCAAGATAGCGATGGGCGCTCTCTGAAATGCTGGCGCAACCCGACAACATCATCCCCGCCAACAGGAGCACACCCCACGAGATTCCGTTCGCCTTCATGTTTTTCGCTTATTTGCCTGCCCACCGAATCCTGCCTTTACATTAAGCGGAATGCCGCCCCTTGTCCACTCCGCTGAACGTCGGAACGTCGGCTTGTTGCGACAGGGGCCGCTTGCGTTGTAGGATGTGCCTATGCGTTATCGAATCCTGGGCCGGACCGGCTTGAAAGTCTCCGTGGTGGGCGTGGGCACCTGGCAGTTTGGCGGCGAATGGGGCCGCAGCTACAGTCAGCCCGACGCCGACGCGATTCTCGACAAAGCCGGGGAATTGGGTGTCAACCTCATCGACACCGCCGAATGCTACGGCGATCACCACTCCGAAAACCTGATCGGCGACTATCTCGACCGCCACGATCGCTCACGCTGGATTGTCGCCACCAAGTTCGGCCACCGCTTTCACGGGTTTATGAACCGAACGGACGCATTTTCGCCCTCCGACGTGCGAACCCAACTGGAGGCTTCGCTCCGAGCACTGCGCCTTGAAACCATCGACCTCTACCAATTTCACTCTGGTTCAGACTCACTCCTCTTCAATGACGACCTGTGGACCCTGCTGGCTGAACAAAAACGCGCCGGAAAGATTCGCCATCTGGGCATTTCCATCCTCGGCAAGGGAAGCGAGGAGCAGGCAAGAGCGGCCAGCCAGGTTGGCGCCGAAGTCCTGCAGGTTATCTACAATCGCCTGGATCGCCGCCCGGAGCAGATCTATTTCCCTCATGCCCAGCGGCAGCAACTCGGGATCCTTGCCAGGGTGCCGCTCGCCAGCGGCTTGCTCAGCGGCAAGTACGACGCACAGGCAACCTTCGGCCCAACCGACTTTCGCTCCACGCTCGCCGCCGAGAAACTTCACAGGGACTTAGCCGAGGTGGCTCGCATTCGCCAAAGTGAACTGCCGCCCGGCGTGCCCATGGCGCAGTGGGCTTTGGCCTGGTGCCTGAAAAACCCGGCGGTCTCAGCGGTCATTCCCGGCTGCAAAGACGCGGTCCAGGTGGCCGATAATGCCCGAGCGGCGGAACTCATAGAATAGACCCTGTTCATGAATGTGGTTTCTCCCTCGAAATTTCCTCGAAAAATCGCATTGAAAACCTCATCAGGAGTAGAGTCGAATAGAGGTTCTTGTGAAGAACGGGCTCAATCAGTTAGACCTCAGGTCGGAAATAAACGGACGCCGGTTTGCTTTGAAATCTCAAATCTCAGGTCTCAAATCTGAAATCTGAGATCGCTGGCTCATGTCTGGCTCCCCATGAACCACAGTCCAACAAGATATTTTCAAACTCAACGACTCTGGCGGGCATTGGCGGAAGGACTGTGCGGCACCCGGAGGCACAGCACGCTATAGGGGCGCAGCTCAAACTCGATCTTCCCGTCCCTAACCGGAAGGGTGGAGTCCACAGGCACAACGGCGTCGGGGTGCTCCAGCGAGTTGGCGGCCCAAGGCACATCCGCGTGCAGCGTCTGCAGTTGCGCGGATTTGCCCGCCGAGAAATCGTCTAAGGTAATCGACAGGTGGATGGGACGCGATGGCCCGCGATCCACGATCGAGAGCAATAGACTGCCGTCTTTGGCAATGGCCGCCAGGGCATCCACCGCGCTGTATGAGGCCTCGCGAGTCACATCGCGAAGCTGGGGCAACACCCTGGGGGCATGCTCGATGGCAGTCTCCAGCACCGTCTTGACAGGAGTTGCGCCGGCGAACGCGGCAAAGGCAGCCTGCGCGTAATAGCACGGGTTGGCATAGACTCGCTCGTGCTCCTTCCGTAATCCGCCCCCATGGTTGACAACCGCCGAGTGAGTGACCAACTCCACAAAAGGCGCAAGCCGCGCCGCCGCGTGGTAAATCAAAACGTCATAGAGGCCCTCGGCCAGCGTGGCGGGCTGAACCAGGTTCCTATAGGTCAGCCGCCCAGGCGCGCCTGGATGTCTTCCTCCGGCGATATGGGCGAACATCTGCAACTCGGTCACCGCCAGGTGCGGGTCCTTCACACCGCCCCTCAGCATCGAATCCCGCAGGGCACCCCACTTCGATTCCAGCACCTCCGGCACCGCCATAAAATCCCGATAGACATCCAGCGGGTCGGTATCCCTCGATACATCGCCGCCAATAAGCGGGTGGTCTGTAATCGTGTGAAGAGAAGCGCCCAGGCCGGCGATGACGGTGTCGTTCCACTGCTTGCCCCAAAAAACCGGCGCGCCGCACGCCAGCAGTTCAATGCTTGGATCCGCCTTTAACATGGCGGCGGAGAACTGCTTATAGCGATCCACATACCCGCTTGCCGTCGTCCAATCATACTGCCAGCGCCCCCAAAGCTCATTGCCAACCTCCCATCGCCTCACGTGGTACGGTTCGGGGTGGCCGTTGGCCGCCCGCATCGCCCCCATCGGCGAGGTTACCGGCCCATTGCAGTACTGTACCCACCGCGCGGCTTCTTCCGGCGTGCCGCTGCCCGCGTTGACGCATATCATCGGTTCGCAACCGACCGCACGGCAGAATTCTATGTACTCATCTGTGCCGAAGAGGTTCGGCTCGACCTGTCCCCAAGCGTAGTTCGGCCGAGTCGGCCGCCGTTCAACCGGCCCCACACCATCTTCCCAGTGATAGCCGCTCACGAAATTGCCACCGGGCCAGCGCAGCAACGGCAGGTGTGAGGCCCTCAGCAGCCGAATGATGTCCGGGTC
>JBJKSV010000553.1:0-2907 GCA_046703605.1 Limisphaerales bacterium | reverse complement strand
AAGCGTGCCGCCCGGAGACCTTCCGCTTTGCGGATTGATGCTCGCTCTCGCCGTAAAGGGGTCAACCCATAGCTTGGGATTCTGCTGAAAAAGGCATTGGCAACTATTTTCTCCTCCTCGGCTTGGCGGTAGGGGTCTTCAGCCGGATTAAACGCAGGTCCGACCGCCCCAACAGTTGCCATTGTACTGGTTCGCTGGCCTGAAGGTCCAAGGCCGCGGCCAATGGCAGCGGAACATTGACGTAAAAACGAGGCGGCTGCTTTCGGGATTTAATGACCTGCACCTTCATCACGTATTCAGCTTGCATCTTCTCATGCTACCCCATAGGGTAGCGGCATGTCCAACCGCAAATATTGGCATGGGGCAGCCCGGTTATGAGCTTGCCCGTGTTTTCGACCCAGGCGGAGCTGTTCTCCACGGCGGGGCTCTCGGCCAGCCTGTTCGCCCCCACCGACCGTTACCGGCTCTTTGCTAGAGTGGTGTTCCCGCGCTTGGTGGCGGCCCGCGCCGTCCTGGAGGGATGTTACTGTTTGGAGAATGGGCGTGTGGCCCTGGAACCGGTCCTGATGCTGGGCACCAGCTTGCTGCAGTACCTGGACGGAGTGCCCGATCGGCAGGCCATCGAAATGCTTCGTTATCATGCGGGGTGGAACTTCGCCTTGAACCGGCAATTGGGGGACGAGGTGTTCCACCCCAGCAGCTTGGTGAACTTTCGCAACCGCCTGGAGGAGCACCAGCAAAGCGCCCTAGGTTTCACGGCGATTTTGGAGGGCTTGGAAGAGGCCGGCTTGGTCTCCCGGCAGAGTCGTCAGCGGTTGGATTCGACCCAGATGTTCGGGCGGGTCGCCAAGATGAGCCGGCTGGATTGTGTGAGGGAAAGCTTGAGGTTGGCCCTCCAAGAGTTGGAGGAAACGCTCCGGGCGGAAGCGCGCCCGCCCGGCTGGGTCGGGTGGTGGGAACGTTATGTGGAGAGCCAAGCGGACTACCGAGCCAGTGCCGAGGCGCTGGGACGCAAGTTGGCGCAGGCCGGCACCGATGCGTGGCAACTGCTGGACTGGCTGGGGGAGCCCGAGCAAGCGCAACGAGTGGCCGGACCCCAGGTGGACTTGCTGCGGCGGGTTTTTGCCGAACAGTTCGAGATCCGGGCGGGACAGCCCGCCCCGGCACCCCAACCGATAATCCCCCAGCCGGCCGGCGGCCGACCGGCGGTTCCGGAGGCCTTGGCGGCAACGCCGAACGCTGTGAGTGTCCCCCCCGAAGCCAACCCCGCCCAAGTCGCCACCACCAGCCCGACAGCTCAGTCCCAGATAAACCCAGAGCCTCTCCCGGCGGAGGCGGGCGAACCCACTTGCCTATCGGCTCGGTCCAATCCGGTGCCGGAGCGCAGCGGCTCAATCGCTGAGGCGTCCAAGGACAACCCCACTGAGGTCCAGGTGGCGGTGGAATACGTGGAGGTCCAGGCCAAAGAGCAAAAGCAACTCCCCACGGATCGGGTGCAAAACCCGCACGAGCCGGAGGCCACCTATGCCGCCAAGGGGCGAGGGGAAAAGAAGAAGGAACACGTGGGCTACAAGGTCCAGGTGGCCGAGACGGTGTGCGAGGCGACGCTGGCGCCGGGCGAACCCACCCGCAATTTCATTGTCGGGATCGTGACCCATCCGGCCTATGAGAGTGACGAGGAGGGGGCGGAGAAAATGGAGTCCGAACAGGCGGCCCTGGGGCTGGGCCAGCCACCGGTGCAGTACGTGGATGCCGCTTACATATCGGCGGAGAAGCTGGTCGAGGCGGCGGCGCAAGGGCGGGAGTTGATTGGCCCGGCGCCGGCGCCGGCTAACAACAACGAGGGCCGTTTCACGAGCGAGCGTTTTCAGGTTGAGGTTGAACAGCGTCGGGCGACTTGTCCCGCGGGGCAGCCGAACACCCAATGCAGCCGACTGGAGGAGAAGGCCACCGGGAGAGTCAGTTATCCTTTAGTATGGGACACCGCCACCTGCGCCGTTTGTCCTTTGCGCGACCAATGCATCAAAGCTGAGCACCCACATCGATCACTAGTCCCTCAACAAGCGCGATTTTTGGCGCGCCGTGAATAAAAAGCTCGAAATGCCCGTAAATACTGGTTGAATTGCATGTGTTACCAAGACAGCAACAACCAACAAAAGGCCATTTCGAGTGAATAGAGACTATCCCAAAATCCTCCGCAACCGCAAGCAGAGAATCGAGCGCCGGCTCCGGCCCAAGAACTGGGAAGACCAACCTCGCCCCATGCTCAAGGCCAGTAACATCCATTATGAAATGGCGGAGCGCACCGGGGCGACGAACTGCGGCGGGATCGGCGCGATGCATTTGATGGTGCAGCGAGTGGGGTTGGTGGAGGACATCGACCAGAGCCTGCAACTCCTCAAGGTGCATCTGCCCTATCACGAGAGCGACCACGTTCTGAACCTGGCCTATAACCTTCTGGCCGGCGGGCAACGGTTAGAGGACATCGAGTTGCGACGCAACGATGAGGTGTTCCTCAACGGACTGTGCGCCGAACGGATTCCGGACCCGACGACGGCGGGTGTCTTTACGCGGGGCTTAGACCGAGTGGTCATTGTGAGCTTGCAAGCCTGCTTCAATCGGGCACGCCGGAAGGTGTGGCGGTTGCAACCGGGGGGATTTCTCAAGGAAGCCTTCATCGACGTGGACGGGACGATAGCGCCAACCTATGGCGAGTGTAAGGGGGGGATGGACATTTCCTACAAAGGCATCTGGGGTTACGCGCCGTTGATGGTGAGCCTGGCCAACACCAAGGAGGTGCTGTATTTGGTGAACCGTCCCGGCAACGCCGCCAGCCACAGCGGCAGCGTGGAATGGATTGACCGGGCCGTGGAGTTGGTGAGCCCGGTGGCCGGCACCGTCACGATC
>JBJKSV010000552.1:0-8021 GCA_046703605.1 Limisphaerales bacterium | reverse complement strand
CCCTCGTCCGCGACCGAGACTCCCTGGAGTCGCGGACGAAGGCGTCCGCGCTCCTGTCACCACCTGGGCAGTTAGGAATCGCCTTGTTCGATCCGAAAGGACAAACGCGGTCTCTCCTGGACCAGTTCGGAGTTCAGTGCCGGGCAGTCGGGCCAGATGCGGACCTTGCGCCCTACGATCTGCTGATTATCGGCAAGGGCGCCCTGAGCGTCGATGGCCCCGCGCCGGACATCCGCCGCGTGCCAGACGGCCTCAAGGTGGTCGTATTCGAGCAGACATCCGAAACGCTGGAAAAACGGTTGGGATTTCGAGTCGAGGAATATGGCCTGAGGCGGGTGTTTCCCAGGGTAGCCGGTCATCCGCTCCTGGCGGGCCTGGATGTCGATCAACTCCGGGATTGGCGCGGCGCAGCAACCCTCCTTCCGCCGCGGCTCAAATATGAAACGCGTCCGGCTTATGGTCCGACGGTGGATTGGTGTGGAATTCCGGTGACGCGGCTTTGGCGTTGCGGCAATCGGGGAAACGTCGCCTCCGTGCTCATCGAGAAGCCGGCGCGGGGCGATTTCCTGCCGATCCTCGACGGTGGTTTCGACCTCCAATACGCGCCGTTGCTACTCTATCGCGAAGGCAAGGGCATGGTGCTCTTCTGCCAAATGGACGTGACAGGCCGGACCGAAGCAGACCCTGCGGCCCAAACTCTCGCGCGCAACATTCTGGAATACGCCGCAGCCTGGAAAGCGTCGCCTCAGCGCACGGCGGTGTATGCCGGTGACCCGGCAGGCCGGCAATACCTGAATGCATCTGGCATCCCTGTCACCCCAGTGGATGTCCATCGGCTCTCCCCGAACCAGGTATTGATCGTCGGCCCCGGCGCCGGGCACGAGCTGGAACAATCCAAACGCGCTATCGCCGATTGGCTTGGGAACGGAGGCAAGCTCATTGGCATTGGTCTGGCTCAGTCGGACCTAGACGCTCTCTTGCCGTTCAAAGTCATGACAAAGAGGGCCGAGTACATCTCGGCCTATTTTGAACCGTTTGCCCTTGCCTCTCCTCTGGCCGGCGTTGGCCCATCCGATGTTCACAATCGCGATCCGAGGCGGATACCGCTGGTGGAAAACGGCGCCGAGGCGGTCGGGGACGGTGTCCTCGCGCTCGGCGAACATTCGAACGTGGTGCTGTGTCAACTCGCCCCGTGGCAGTTTAAGGGTGAGGCGGACAATCTCAGGCGCACCTACCGGCGGGTCGCATTCCTCGTCTCGCGCATTGCTGGCAACCTCGGCGTCTCCCGCACTACGCCGTTGCTGGAACGTTTCCATCGCCCCCCAAGTAGCCAAACCGAGGAACGGCGCTGGTTGACCGGTCTCTATGCCGATCAGCCCCAGGAGTGGGACGATCCATACCGCCATTTTCGCTGGTAGATTACGATGCGCACCGCCGATGACAAAAAGGAACCTATGCAATCGCAGGGCGAGTTTGATTTCCAGAACGGAGCCGGTGGAAAGGGTTACACCCGGTGGTTGACGGGGCGGCGGATGGTGGCGACGCAGGTGGCTCGGCGGATTGGCCTGCCGCTGGGGCATGAAGTCGAGGTGTGGCTTCAGGGCGGAGTGCGGCTGCGAGGCCGGTTACAGGTGAAAGAGAAAATGCTCTTTATCGAGGAAGAGCGGCTGCGGCATTTGGAGTTGGTGGTGGACCGCGTGACCTTTGCTTACCGGGAAATGGAGTCGTGCGTGAGACTGGATTGACCGCCACCAAGCCGGCATGAAAGGCCTGGGACGCATGAGGGATCGTCTTGAGCGCGCCACCGCCAAAGGCCCCCCCCCGTATCCCGCGCCATCCCCTGTAATCAGTTGACGCGCCGCGCAAGGCGGTGGAATGTCTCTGCGTTATCCTCGTGGCGAGCCTGTTGTTACCCCTGTGGAGACCAAACGGATCGTGATGGACTGGAAACCGGCAGCGATCGCGCGTGCCGGTGCTTTGGCGTGTGTGGCGCTTGGCGGCGTCGCCCTGGGCGGTTGGTGGCGGGCTGCGTCGTTCCTGGAAGATGTCCGTCCGGTGTGGCTCCGGCTCACACCTGGGGGAGCCCTGGTCCTCCTGCTCTTGGGCGCGGGTCTGCACTTGATGCTACCTGGTGAGGACGCCAGCCAGAGGCGGCGTGTGCGCTACCGGTTTGGCCAGGCGCTGGGAACTGTGGTATTGACGGTGGGCTTTCTCGCACTGGCTGGCCATCTGTTCAGGCATTGGTCGGATGCCCGCAACGGGCTGCTCGGAAACCCGATGGCCGTGGCAGGCGTGCTGCGCACGTCATTTCCCGCCGGGATATGCGCCTTGCTCCTGGGTTTGGCCTTGGTGCTGTTGGATGTTCGGGTTGGCGGCGTATGGCCCAGCCAGGGGTTTGCTATGGCGGGCCTGCTCGTCGCCTTTGTCGCGCTGATTGGTTACGCCTCCGCCGTGCCGGAGTTCTATGGGCAAATTGGGCGCCAAACCGGGATGGGGGTGCTCGAGGTAGCGGGCTTTCTGTTCCTGGGCATTGGGGTGCTCTGCGCGCGACCCCAGCGTGGGCTCATGGCCGTGCTCTGGAGCGAGACGCCGGGCGGGCTAATGGCGCGGTGGCTGATGCTGGCCCCGGCGGTGGGCTTGCTGCTCACGGGCATTGTTTATCTTGCGTTGAGCCGGGGCATTCATGCCCGCCATGAGGTGCGAACCTGGTCTCTGGGAGTAGCGGACATCCTGTTCGTCACCGCGCCGATTTGGGTGGCCGCCCACGCCCTGCATCGAATCGGGCTGGAACGGGACCAGGCGCACCGGGATTTGGAGCAACGGGTCCAGCAACGGACAGCCGAGTTGACCCGCGCCAACGCGGCCTTGCGCGCCTCAGAAGGGCGGTTGGCCGGCCAGGCGGCGGAATTGGAGCGCCTGGTGGCCGAGCGCACCGCCAAGCTCCGCGAGACCGTCGGCGACCTGGAGGCCTTCTCTTACAGCGTGGCCCATGATATGCGCGCCCCGCTGCGCGGCATGCATGGCTTTGCCCGGATTCTATTGGAAGACCATGCCGGCGGGCTGGGGTCTGAGGCTCGCGGCTACATTGAGCGCATTATCAGCTCCGCCCGCCGGATGGACCTGCTGATCCAGGACGCGCTGAGCTATACGCAGGTGCTCCGCGGCAACGCGAGTCTGGCGCCGGTCAACCTGGACCGCATCGTGCGCGACCTGGTGGCCACCTACCCGGAATGGCAGCCTCCCAAGGCCGAAATCCAGATTCAAGGCGTGCTCCCCGCCGCCGTCGCCCACGAGGGATTCCTGGGGCAATGCGTCTCGAATCTTATCGGCAATGCCGTTAAGTTTGTTGCCCCGGGGGTTAAGCCTCGCGTGCGAATATGGGCGGAATCGAGCAACTCCGCGGTGCGGCTCTGTTTTCAGGACAACGGGATCGGCATCCCGCCCAAGGACCATGATCGCGTCTTCCAGATGTTTGAGCGCATCAACCCCGCCGCCCAGTACGAGGGGACGGGCATCGGTCTGGCCATCGTTCAGAAGGCGATGAACCTGATGGGCGGACGCGTCGATTTCGAATCCGAGCCAGGAAAGGGAAGCACGTTCTGGATCGAACTGAGCACTATTTGCCGCAGCAATGTTTGAACTTCTTGCCGCTGCCGCAAGGGCAAGGGTCGTTGCGGCCGACCTTCGGCGCCGCGCGGACGGGTCTGGCTTTCTCGACTGCGGCGGCGGCTTCGGTGACGATGTCGCTGGCATGGCCCTGGCCTCCATCAGCGGCAACTTGTGAGGCGGCGGCGTTGGAGCCGGTCGGAGCGGCGCCGCCAAAGGCATTGCTGGACTGATGCTGCATCTGCTGAGGGACAGTGCGGAGAAAATTCTCGAAGGCCATCAGGCTGGAGGCGCTGCGGAAAATGTTATGGCAGATCTCGGTCTTGATGTTGACCATCAACTCATCGAATATCTTGAATCCCTCGGCCTTGTACTCGATGAGTGGGTCGCGCTGCCCGTAGCCTCGGAGGCCGATGCTGTAGCGCAGACTGTCCATTTCATAGAGGTGTTCCTGCCAGAGCCGGTCAATGGCGCTGAGAATGGTGTAGCGCTCGACTTCCTTGAGCGCGTCGGGATTCTCGAAACTGATCTTGATTTCGTAGGCCTTGCGCACCTTGTCGGTGATGAACGTGCAGACCGCGAACTGGGCCGGACTTAGCCCATCATAGAGCGAGCCGGCCACTGGTTCGGCATCGCCAGATTGAGCGGCCTTGATCAACTCGGATTCCGGCAGGCCGAGCGGGAAGTTAAGGTTCACCCAATCGCCCAGGCCGCGGATGTTCCATTCATCCGCATTGGGGTCGAAATCGGCGGTGCTGAACTGGGTCACTTTGTCCACGACGACTTCCTCCATGATGTCCATGAGGCGGTCGCGGACGTCGGGGGAGTGGATGATCTCGTTGCGGAAACCATAGATGATTTCGCGCTGCTTGTTCATCACGTCGTCGTATTCGAGCGTGCGCTTGCGGATTTGGAAATTGTGCTGCTCGACTTTCTTCTGAGCTTGCTGGATCGAGCGGTTGAGCAAGGGATGCTCGAGTTCCTGGCCTTCTTCCAGGCCCATGCGCTCCATCATCTTGACGATGCGATCCGAGCCGAACAGGCGCATGAGGTCGTCTTCAAGCGAAACGAAAAAGTGCGAGGAACCGGGGTCCCCCTGGCGCGCGCAACGGCCTCGCAATTGGCGGTCGATGCGGCGGGCTTCGTGGCGCTCGGTGCCGATTACGTGCAGGCCGCCGACTTCGGTCACGCCTTCGCCCAGTTTGATATCGGTGCCGCGGCCCGCCATGTTGGTGGCGATGGTGACCGACCCGCGCTGGCCGGCGCGGGTGACGATCTCGGCTTCCTGCTGGTGGTATTTGGCGTTGAGGACGGAATGGATGATGCCTTCTCGCTTGAGCATGCGGGAGAGGTGCTCACTGACTTCAACCGAAATGGTGCCCACCAGGATTGGACGGCCTTGTCCATGGATTTGTTTGATCTCCTGAAGGACGGCGGTGTACTTCTCGCGCTTGGTTTTATAGACCGAGTCGTTGGCATCCTTCCGGGCCACGGGCCGGTTGGTGGGGATGACGAGCACGCCCAGCTTGTAGATGTCCAGGAACTCGGCGGCCTCGGTCTCGGCGGTGCCGGTCATGCCGGAGAGCTTTTTGTAGAGGCGGAAATAGTTCTGGATCGTGATGGTGGCCAAGGTCTGGGTTTCGCGCTCGATGGCCACCATTTCCTTTGCCTCGACAGCCTGGTGCAACCCGTCGCTCCACCGGCGTCCGGTCATGAGGCGCCCGGTGTTCTCATCGACGATAATGACCTTGTTGTCCTGCACGACGTATTGCACGTCTTTCTCGTAGAGGCAGTAGGCCTTCAGGAGTTGGGAGATGACGTGAATGCGCTGCGCCTTGGCCTCGAATTCCTGCTGCACCTTGGTCTTCGCCTCAAGCCTCTGGCGCGGGTCCACGCCCTCCTGGGTGTCAATCTCGTGCAGGGCCGTTGTGAGGTCCGGAAGCATGAAGGCGTCCGGGTCCTTCGGGCTGAGAAAGCTCCGCCCCTTTTCCGTGAGGTCGGCCTCATGGCTCTTCTCGTCCATGGCGAAGAGCATCTCTTCCTTCTGGGCGTAAAGCTCCACTTTGCGCTGATCGGCATGAAGCGTCAATTCGGCCGCGTTCATCATGCGGAGGTTCTCGGGGTCCTCCAGCAGCTTGAGCAAGCCGGGCGATTTTGGCTGGCCCAGTTTCACGCGGTAGAGAAGAAGACCAATCTCCCGCTCCAGGGCGGCGCCGTCGCGAGCGGGCGCGCCGTCTTCCGAATGGATCTGCTTGAGGTAATCCTCGGTTTGGGCCAGGAGGCGATTGCAGAGGCGTTCCTGGGCGTGGTAGAGCGACTCGACCTGCGGCTTGAAATTGGCGTATTGCTCGTCGTAGGTGACCACGGCCGGGCCGCTGATGATGAGCGGGGTGCGGGCCTCGTCGATGAGGATCGAATCGACTTCATCCACAATGGCGAAATAATGGCCCCGCTGGACCTGTTCCTCCTTGCGGGAGGCCATGCCATTATCCCGGAGGTAATCGAAGCCGAATTCGGCATTGGTGCCGTAAGTGATATCGCAATTGTACTGCTCGCGGCGGACGGCAGGCGACTGGTCGTGAAGAATGCAGCCGACCGTCAGTCCCAAGAACCTGTAAATGGCCCCCATCCATTCGCTGTCACGGGCGGCCAGGTAATCGTTGACGGTCACCACATGCACCCCGCGTCCCGTCAAGCCATTAAGGCAGACCGGAAGGGTCGCCACCAGCGTCTTGCCTTCGCCCGTGGCCATTTCGGCTATCCGCCCAGAGTGCAACGCATAGCCGCCCACCAACTGCACGTCAAAAGGAACCATCTCCCACTTCATCGGATGACCCCGCACCACGATTTCGGAGCCCAGGAGCCTGCGGCAAGTATCCTTGACGACGGCATAGACCTCGGGCAGCAGTTCATTGAGGCGGGCCTTTAACTGCTCGTCGTCTTGGATCTTGGATAGTTCCTCCTTCCAGGCGGCGAATTTCCGGCGCAGGTCCTCGTCTGAAAGGCCCTGCAACCCGGCTTGCAACTCGTTGATCTTTTTGATCAGCGGGCGCAATCGCTTCACCTCCCGATCATTCTTCGATCCGAGGAACTTCTTAACAACAAAACCAATCATGGTAATTCCGAAAACTGCCCGACGCTATGAGGCCACCGGCCAGGCGTCAAAATCGTTAAGATCATACGCCACCCAAGCCAAAAGACAAGGTTTTGGCGCGGCGTGCCAGCAATTCGCGTAGTGGCCCGATCCAGGCCGGCGCCGCCGGCATGCATCACAGGTGAAACCTGCCTTTTGCCAACGCGACAAACAGCGCCGCGCAACTGGGTTCGCTGTAAAAGGCGGGTTCTTCAAGGAGGGATTCCAGAGTGCCGGAGTGAAGTGCCAATAATATAATGCGGCTCTGGTCCGCTATCGGCTTCCTTGGCCAGGACACGGAACCAGGGTGTGGAGAACAGGGGCTGGTTTTCGCCTTCAAATCGCTTCATGGGTGTTCGAGCTTATTGAAATTGACTCCGATTCTGCATCACAAACGCTTCCGCTTGGGGCAGCGATTCCGGTGTTCCGATGTCCAGAAACGCTCCCGCCGTCACGCAAACCTTCAGCCCCACGCCCTGCGCGATCAAATCGGGAAAAACATCTTTCTCGAAACTCAACGGACGTGTAGAGGGAAACCTGCGGACAAGGGAGTCTCTAATCAGGTACATGCCGGCGTTTATAACGCCCTGCCCGGGATGTTTCTCGGCAAAGCCAAGCAATTTGCCCTGAGAACCAATCTGGAGCGTCCCGTAACGCGAGGCATCGGGCACGGCGCACCCGGTTAACACCCCCGCGGTTTCCCCCTCCTGGAGCCGGACAATCAGCTCGGAGAGGTCAGCGAAAGCCAGCGAGTCCCCATTTAAGACCAGCCACGCTACGGGAGTGTCTCCACAGCCGCGCACGGCGTTTAAGAACCCTCCGGCCGTGCCCAGGGGCTCGGTTTCCGGAACGCACCGTGTCGAAATGCCTTCCACCGCTTGGTGCAGAAAATGCCCGGTAATTGCCTCCGATAAATACCCAGTTGAGAGCACTACATTCCGGATGCCCTGGCGGGCAAGATACCGGACGACCCATTCCAGAAACGGTTTGCCCGCCACCGGGGCCATCGGTTTGGGAATCCCCGGCAACAAGTGCCGAACCCGAGTGCCGAACCCACCGGCCAGAATAACGGCGCTCAACTCGCGCGGGTCCATACGTGGAGTATTCATGCTAACCGGGCCTGGCCCGACTATTTCATGCCACGAGTAAAGCGCCGGCAGTGTGAAGGTAGGGCGCGCCGTGCTCTGCGGGCCGCCGTCCCCACAATCGGCAGCAATCTCGGTAATGCGGCGCGCCGCGGTCTGCGGGCCCTAACAGCGGTTTTTAGGGCAATTGGGATAAA
>JBJKSV010000551.1:0-7760 GCA_046703605.1 Limisphaerales bacterium | reverse complement strand
AATACTGGCAACGCAAGATCTCCTCCGGCAGGACCTGGCGCCGGGTTAGCTCGTGTAGCGGCAGGTAAATGCGGCCGCGTTGCGCATCGGAGCGAACGTCGCGGAGAATGTTCGTAAGCTGGAGGGCCTTGCCCAGGAAGACGGCGTAGTCGCGCGAGGCCGGCTCCCTGTAGCCGAAGATTTCAATGCTGAGCAACCCCACGACGGAAGCAACGCGGTAACAATACTGATCGAGCTCTTCATAGTCCTGATAGCGTTTAACGTCCAGGTCCATCCCCACCCCGCGAAGCAGTTCGTCAAAGTGCTCGAAGGGCAGGCCATAATGGCGGATAACCGGCTGCAGTTCCCGGTTGACGGCAAACCGCGGAGCATCGGTGCCGCAGGCGCGGCGGACATCTTCGCGCCACTCGCCCAAAAGTGCGCGCCGCTCCTCGACCGTGCGCATTTCGTCATCCGCCACATCGTCCACCTCGCGGCAGAAAGCGTAGAGGGCCGACATACCCTCGCGCTTGGGCTTGGGCAGAAGCACAAAGGCCAGAGCCAGGTTTGATGCGCTCCGGCGCGTGATGATCCGGCTTTCGTACATCACAGCGCCTCAAAAGCTCGGCGGCTCCTCTTCGTGCCGAACTGGGGGCAGTCCTCCTGTCTCCGCCAGCGTTGGGTTGCGCGGGCGGTGCTCCCGGCGGCGCTTTCGGCGATGATGCCGGTGATGTGTCTCGGCGGCGGGGGCGCCGCGTTGAGCCGCCGCGAGCGCTTCCTCGGCCGTCGAGGTGCTCTGATGGTGATGGGAGTGGCGCCGATGCCGGCGACGCTTCTTGATATAAAGCCCGGCCCAGACCAACAGCAACAGCCCCACTGCGGAGCTGGCGCCGATTACAATCAGGCCCGCGCGTGTGCCCGCATCGAGGGTGACGCCGTTGGGATACAGATCATGGACACTGGTATTGGCTGCAAAGAAGGTGGTGAGGTTCATGGTGTAAAGTCGCCGTCTGAGGAAGGGACGGCCTCCCCATCTCCATCGGTGACTATGGTAATATTCAAGCGCTGCATTCGGTAGCGCAGAGCATGTCTGCTGAGCTTGAGGTGCTCGGCCGTCTTGCCGACACTAAAATCGTTCTCTTCCAACAGGCCAAGGATCAGGTTCCGCTCGAAGTTGGACATGATTTCGTCCAGCGAACCGCCAGCCGGGGCCTTGACACCTTCCGGGGTCTTGGCGGGCGGGCCTTTCTGGAGGCGCGTTTCGAGCTGGAAGTCGGGCAGGCTCGATGGCTGAACCTCCTTTGCCCTTTCCAGGATCAGCGCCCGTTCAATGACGTTGCGCAACTCGCGCACGTTTCCCGGCCATTGATGGGTGAGCAGCTTTTGGCGGGCGGCTCGCGAAAGGCTTCGCGTCCGCTTGTTCATCGAGAGCGCGTACTGCCGGAGGAAGTGTTCGGCGAGCAGGAGAACGTCCTCGCCGCGCTCACGCAGCGGAGGCAGACGCAGTTGCACGACGTTGAGGCGGTGAAAAAGGTCCTCGCGAAACTCATCGGCGCGAATGGCCGCGATGATATCCCGATTGGTCGCCGCTATGAGGCGCACGTTGACGCGCAGTTCCTGGGTGCCGCCCACGCGCGTAAAGGTGCCGTCCTCCAAAAAGCGCAGCAGCTTGGCCTGCAGGGGACGGCTCATATCCGCGATTTCGTCCAGGAAGATCGTCCCTCCGTCGGCCTCCTCAACCCGTCCGGGTTTTTGCTTTAAGGCGCCGGTGAAGGCCCCCTTTTCATGCCCAAACAACTCGCTCTCCAGAAGGGTCTCGGGAATCGCGGCGCAGTTGATGCGGACATAGTTTGCCCCGGCGCGTTGACTGAGGCTATGCATCGCCCCGGCCACCAACTCCTTTCCCGTGCCGCTCTCCCCAAGCACCAGCACGCGCGCGTCGGTGGGCGCCACCGTTTGGATCAACTGGCGCAACTCGCGCATCCTGGGGCATTCGCCCACGATTTGTTCAAGCCGGTAGGTCTCGCTCGCGCGCGCGCGGAGATTGGCATTTTCCTGGAGCAAGCGGTAGCGCTCCGCGCACCGGGCGACGGCGTCGAGCAGTTCCTCCGGGGCAAAGGGCTTGGGCAGGTAGTCAATGGCGCCGGCCTTGATGGCCTCGACGGCGAGTTTGGGCGTCGCGTAGGCGGTGATGATTAGGATGGGCAGTTCCGGCCACTGGGTTCGGGCCTTTCCGAGGAATTCATACCCGCTCATGCCGCCCAATCGCGCGTCGGTGATGACCATGAACACCTCTTCGCGCGCGAGCAACTCCAATGCCGCCTCGGCCGACTCCACGGTGCGCACCGCGTATCCCTCATCGGCCAGTACAGTCTGGAGTGAGAGCCGCATGTTCTTCTCGTCATCAACAACGAGCAGCGGTGGATTCGGAAGGCTCATCTGTTCATTCTCAGCGCCAGGTCTTTAAGCGTTTTAACGATCTTGCCGGAAATACTAAAACAAATCGCGTGCCTTTTCCAAGCTCTGATTCGACGTGGATTTGGCCGCCGTAAAGGCCGACGTTCTGCTTGACTATCGCCAATCCCAGGCCGGTTCCCTTTTCTTTGGTGGTGTAATAGGCCTCAAAAATCCGCTCGTGCTTGTCGGCGGGGATGCCCGGCCCATCGTCGCGGATGGAAATTTCGATGGCATAGTCGCGCTGGCATTTGGCGTCGATATAGACATTGCCGCCCCGGCCTACGAGGGCATCACGGGCATTTTGGAGGAGGTTGATGAAGGTTTCGGCCAGGTGGCGGCGCTGCATCAGGAGAGGCGGAAAGTCGGTGCCATAATGCCGGTGAATTGTGACTGCGTATTGGACAGAAGAAGGGAACACCCGTTCGAGGGCGTCATCGAGTTCCTCGATGACATCGAGTTTCTCGACGCGGCCCTCGGCCAACTGGGCGTAATCCATAATCTGCGTGATGATGCGATCCGAACGCTGGACCTCTTCCTCGATGATCCGGATTTGCGCCTCTGCCTCGGGCCTGCCGCCCTTGATCGCCCGCTGCAGGCCATAGAGCGCGGTGGTGATGATCGCCAGCGGGTTCTTGATCTGATGCGCCACCTCCGCCGCCATCCGACCAGCCGAGCGCAATTGGCCCTCCCGGACGGCAAACTCGCGCGCCTCCTCTTCGACCTGCCTCTGCCGTTCGAGCAACACCTGGACCCCGTAGGAACAAATCGTCATTAACAGGAGCACCACCAGCCTCAAGAGCAGCGGCTCGGCCGGGTTATCCGGAGGTTCGGACAGCCCCGAGCTCTGGCGAATGCCTTTGTAGAGAGTGCTGGCCAGCTCGAGATTCGAGGCGACCGCCGTGTCGATAATCCCTGCCACGACGTAGCAGGCGCTGAGCGTGACGTTGAGCAGGAGTTGCGAGGTGGCTCGGGGCACGCTAACCGCGCTGCGCACAATCAGAGCCAGAAATAACCAATACAAGATGCTGTTATAGCCGCCGGTGAGCACCGTCAGGGTTCCGAGAAAAATTCCGTCCACCAACCCGCTTCCGAAGACCATTCCCCGGATGAACGCCACGGGCAGGCGCTGGATCATTGTGAGCAGAGTGGCAAAGACCAGGTTGACAGCGATGTAACCCCACAGGCAGTACTGTGTCGTGAGGACCGAGATGTCCAAGGCGCTGAGAATGTTGTTAAACCAACGTGCGGCGTAAAAGGAGTAGAGGAGCATCCCAATCGCCGCCGCCTTGACCGGGAGAATCAAATTCCGCTCCATGATCGTAATCCGCCGGACCAGTTGTCCTTCTTCCGGCGCCGGGATGGCCAGGAACTGGATGAGGCGGTCAAGTGCGCGTACAAAGACCCTCGCCGCGCCGCCTGCGCGGTGCTCTCTGATCCGTCGCCACAGACCCAACATCATATTTACGGCGATTTACAGTCTAACAGACCGCGGGGAATCGTCACGAATAAACGATGGACATGCGGGCGTACTGAGGGAGCGCATCCCCCTACCCTTCCGCTTATCGTTCACCCCGGGCGCTACTGAGCAACTCCTTCGCCCGTTCCGCTACCTTGTCCACCGGCCAGAGCCGCCCGACTCCCTCATAACCGCACGAAAGCAATCCCTCCTCAGGGCCGATAAACTCCGCTCCGCGCCGTTTAAGTGTGGCGACATTCTCCCGCGTTGCCGGGTGGAGCCACATCTTCCCGTTCATGGCTGGGGCGATGAGCACCGGCACGCGCGGCTCAAGGGCCAGCGCCAGGCAGGACAAGGCGTCATCAGCCAGTCCGTGAGCCAGTTTGGCAATCGTGTTGGCCGTCGCCGGAGCGATGAGCAGCAGGTCTGCCTCGTCGGCCAGCTTGATATGCATCGGTTGCCATTCTCCTTGCTCCTCAAAGAGTTCGGTGACCACCGGGTGCCGTGACAACGTCCTGAACGGAACCGCGGTGATGAACCGTTGCGCGGCGGCCGTCAGCACTACGCGCACCTCGAAGCCCGCCTTGCTAAGAAGGCTGGCCAGGTCCGCGGCCCTGTGCGCCGCAATGGACCCGGTGACGCCCAGCACAATGTTCTTGCCCGTCGCGCTCATGGCTCTTCCCTCTATAACTCCGGCGGTTGATTGCGGCTGGACCGCATCTTTTCCGCATCGACAATCGCCAGCATCCGCCTGAGGTCCTCCTCGACGGTGCTGCTCCGCAGAAGATACCCGAACTGCCGCCAGCATGCGTTCTCCTGCCGGGCAACCCGCAGCCGCTTCTCGATGATAGTCTGCGAATCGGTCCCGCGCTTGCGCAGGCGCTCCTCCAGTGCCTTCATGGAAGGCGGCGCTAGAAACACCGTAACCAGCGCCCGGCTCAACTCGGCGTCTTCTCGAGCCCGCTCCTGCAGACTGGCCGCTCCCTGCACATCGACGCTCAGCAGCACGTCCTTGCCTCGCTTCAACTGATCGGCGATCTCCGAACGGAGCGTGCCGTAGCGATTGCCATATACCATGGCGTGCTCCAGGAAGGCGTCCTGGTCGATGAGCCGGCTGAAAGCAGCCGAATCCAAAAAGTGATAATCCACTCCCTGGCGCTCGCCGGCGCGGGGCGGACGCGTTGTGCAGGTGACCGCTCGCACCATGTCGGGCCGCGCCGCAAGCAGTTGGCGGCACAGGGTGGTCTTGCCGGCGCCGGAGGGGGCCGAAATGAGGATCAACAGCGGGCGGGGCACGGCGTCAGAGCGGGTAGCCGGCTCAATACCTGGGGTTAGCGCCGTCATTATTCGACGTTTTGGGCTTGTTCTCGGAACTTCTCCAACTCCGCCTTCAAGGTCACGACTTCCCTCGAAATGAGGCTGTCATTGGCCTTGGAACCAATCGTATTAACTTCGCGGTTCATCTCCTGGGCCAGGAAATCCAGCGTGCGGCCCACCGGCTCCCGCGACTTCCGGCAATCCTCAAACTGCTGGAAATGACTCTGCAGCCGAGTCAACTCCTCGGAAATATCCGAACGGTCGGCAAAATAAACAACCTCCTTGAGCAACCGGTCGTCTTCCAACCCCGGCGCCTCCAAGCCCGCCTTCCTGATTCGCTCGACCAATTGTTGACGATAGCGCTCGGCAACCCTCGAGGCGTGCTTTTGGACCCGAGCAACGCACTTGCGCATGATCGATATCCGCCGGGCCAGATCTTCCACCAAATGCGCCCCTTCCCGCTCCCGCATGCCCAATAACTGCCCCAACGCCCTCCTCAAGGCCTTGTCCAGGGCCGGCCAGAAGTCTTCCTCGACCGCAAGGTCTTCATCGGTCTGGAAAACGCCCGGCGCCCGCACCAGGTGGTCGAGGGTGACAGGGCCAGGGAGCTTGAGTTGGGCGCTCAGACGCCTCAACTCCCTGGTGTAGGCCTTAGCCAGCCCCACATTCAGGTGCATTTGCGCTGAGAGCTTGCTGGCCCCCGCATGGACGGCCACCCGCACCGTCAGCCTGCCCCGCGAGACGGAGCGGTTGATCACATCCCGAATCTGCCCTTCCAGCATTTCTAATTCGCGGGGCAGGTTTACCAGCACTTCCATCTGCTTCCGATTCACCGAGCTGACTTCGACGGCCACTTTGAAACCGTCTTTGAAGCATTCCCCGCGCCCGTAACCGGTCATTGATTTCATCGAGTTGCCAATATGCGAAAGGCCGGGCGCCGAGGCGAACAAAATCTAAATACACACGGGCATATGCGGCATTCCACATCGAAATCCAAAGGCTTACCGAGACCGGTTGTTGGAGTTTCGGAGTTGATTGTGGAGCGTTCGTGCTGCGTTCACGGGAGGCCCTTGGAGGGATTTGCCCCATGGGGTGGCCGATTGAATCCGCGGGGCATGGGCCGTACGTTAAAAACGGATGGACGGTTTGGTAATAATTGCAGTTGTGGATGCGTTGGTGGTGGCCATCGTACTGGTGATCAGTGGAATAGTGCTTAACAAACGAGGCCGCCTCCGGCGCTCCCGCCGCCTGCGGACAGGCCCCTATGGTCGTGGCTCGCACAGATCGGTTCCCATTCCGCTGCCAGGTTGCTGGCTGGTGGTCAAGAGCCGGAATCCTCGGGCCGTGCAGTCGGCGTTGGGCGTTCGTGATCCGAGACCCTGTTCCTGGCTCGAGGGCTTCGCCAATGTGGACAGGCTCTTTATCGCTCCGCCGGTCGATGGCTGGATCCTGGTGACCGGAACGGGCTTGCCCGAGCCTGCCAAAGACGTGGATGCCTGCTTTCGGTTTCTGCTGGACCTCAGCCGCAAGCTTGGGAAGGTGCAGTTCTTCAGCCTCCGCCAGGATTCGCACTATCATGCGTGGGCAAAAGCCAGGAATGGGCGGATCCTCCGCGCCTATGCATGGGCCGACGGCACTCTTTGGTGCCAGGGCCCAAAGACGTGGAGCGAAAACGATTTGGGCCTCCAATGCTTCGACTACTGCGAGGTTCCTTCGACGACATCCCCGGGATTTCTGGGAGCGGTGGCGGCCAACGCGCGGAAGGTCCCTTTGCTAGCGGCTGATTGGGGCCTGGATTTGGCGAGACTCCCAGAGCATTTCCGCCTCGAAGAACACGGCTTGGCAGGCAAGCTTGCGCACCGGCTCTAGTCCTTGATGCCGAAAAAAACGAATTGATGGCAAGCCAAGGACCATGCACTTGGGGAGCGAGCGGTTTTGTGCTCTAAGCAGGACACCCCGCTGGGACTGAGTCAACCCGTAACACTGCCATTGCTTTGGGTGGCAGGAAGGCGCCTATCCTCGAAAAGTGAGGGGCATGGCGTTCATTGTGTCCCTGCAAATAGAGTTGATCCTTCGGGGCGCGTGCTTCACTTTGCGTTGCATGCGCATCGTGAAGCCGGTTGCGGTCATGCAACGCCTTGCCCGGGATTGGCGCCGAGAGGGCGTGGAGATCGGTTGCATACCGACCATGGGCTTCCTGCATGCCGGGCATCTGAGCCTGATCGAGCGCGCGCGGCGGGAGGTCGGTCCTGGCGGCAGGCTGGTGGTGAGCGTGTATGTCAACCCGACGCAGTTCGGACCGCGCGAAGACTTTTCGAGGTATCCGCGGGACCTCAGCAGGGATGCCCGGTTGTGCGGCGAGGCTGGGGTCGATGTCCTCTTTGCGCCAGCGGACCAGCAAATGTATCCCCGGGCCGGCGCGGGGGAATACTCGACCTACGTCGCCGAGGAAGTGTTGTCGCGGGGAATGGAAGGGGCCTCGCGCCCAACGCATTTCCGCGGCGTGACGACGGTCGTGGCGAAGCTTTTCAACATCATCCAACCGGACGTG